>CAYQRJ010000066.1:0-10854 GCA_964419855.1 uncultured Crocinitomix sp. | reverse complement strand
TCTCGCTTTAACCTTTTTTTTAAGTGTGATGCCAATTTACAATTATTAGTTTTAGTTAAATCAGTTACTTTTACTTTGGTAGGGTCAAGCTTACCTCCAGCACCCATACTAGATATAATTTTAATTTTTTTACGGATACAAGCTTTAATCCAATTTAACTTTGGCGTCACCGAATCTATGCAATCCATCACATAGTCGGGTTTTGAGACTTCTAAAATTTCCCATACCCGTTGGGGCTCGACAAACTCTTTTATAATGGTTAATTTTATATTTGGATTGATATCTTTTATTCTATCGCCCAACACTTGCGCCTTATTTTTACCTATGGTAGAATCCAAAGCTGTAAGTTGACGGTTTTTATTGGTTTCATCAAAATCATCACCATCAATAATGGTCATTTTTCCCACCCCTGCCCTAGCAATAAATTCGGCTGCAAAAGAGCCCACACCTCCTAGTCCACATATTAAAACATGGCTGCTTTTTAAATGATGTTGTGCTGTTTTACCAATTAACAATTCATGTCTTTCTAACCAATTTCCCATTAAATACTGTTGTTAAATTTTTATTTATATCTTTAATTAATTGCTTTGTTTTAATTGCTTTTAATTCAGAGGCAAATGTATATATTTTTTCTATTTCAATAGCATTATCATCAGTTTCTAAAAAAATATGTGTATTTGGTAAATCTTTAAAAACAGTTTGCAATTTTTTGTTAACTGTTAATGCATTACCAAATGATAAATAAAAACCCTCATCAATAAGATTTTTTGCTTGTTTATACTTATTAAATCCATGAATAATCCAAGGTTGATTTGGTTTTAGGTCTTTTTTTAGTTTTATAATCTCATTAAACCCCTTAACAATGTGGAGTATTAGTGGTAATTGGTATTGTTCAGATAAATTAATTTGTGCTGTTAAAAGTTCAATTTGTTTACTAATAGAATATTGACTTTTCAATTTATCGATACCACATTCTCCAATAGCAATAATATTAGATTTGGTTTTTATAAGTTGCTCTATGTTATTTATTGAAAAATAATTATACCAAGGATGTATGCCAGCAGAATAATATAAATCATCATTAATTAATGTTTTATCATCAATATTAATAATTGCATTATTACTTTTAGTATGTGTGTGCAAATTAAACATAAAAAAATCCCTATAACATTATAGTTACAGGGATTAAAGTTAAGATATTATTTTGATTAGAAAATACCGTCAAACACTTTTAGTTTAGATTTCTTTTTAATGATAACCGATTTGGTTTCAAACTCCATTTTAGGAGCACCTTCAACCATTAGTTCTGTTTTAGAAGGTAACATTAATGTGCTTTTACCCTTTCCGTAAGTTTTATACTCTACAATATTAACATTTAAGTTTTTGGCATTCCCTTCATCATCTGTAGCAAATTTTTGTTCTATGGCTAACAAACCAGTTTCTACATCATAATACTCGTAAGTAAAATCATCATTGGTATTATTGCTTATTTTTATTTTATAATAATCTTTTCCATCAATGGTTTCTATACCTAATAGTTCAACATTAGTATTTTCATCAGTAAAATAAGACATTTGATCAAATGGGAAAACACCATTTTGTTTTTCTTTTACCTCTTCATCTGTAAAAGGTTTTGACCCTTGCATCATTGCAAACTTTCTACCTTTGGTTCCATTAAACCATTCTTTTTGCATAATTTGAGCAGGACCTTTATCTCCTTGTTTTACCCTAACAATTAACGCGTATTTATTAGGTTTAGTTTTATAGGTTGTAGTGCTAACAGTAGCTCCCATTTGCTCTAAAAAAGCGGATTGTGTAATTTGTAAAAAACCAATTTTTTTAAGCTTAGCATCTAATTCACTTCTATCATTAACCAAAAATGACTTTAAAATAAATCCTTCTATAATGCTTTTTGCAGTTACGCCATCTGGCACAGCTTTTAATTGTGTAGCATCATTTCCAAAGGCATCTTTATAGCTAATTTTTTGGTCAGTATCAAAAGGAAGTAATTTTTCGGCAATATCGGCATTACCAACTACTACAATGTTTAATTGATTTGGATTAAGGTATTTTTTACCTACTTCAGATAAATCCTCAATGGTTACTGCTTCTAATCTTTGTAAGTATTTGGCATAGTAATCATCTGGTAAATTATATCTAATGGTATTTAATGCAAACCTAGCAATGGTTTGAGGATTTTCAAGAGAACGTGCAAATGCACCTGTTTTAGATTTTTTTACTAAATCTAATTCTTTTTCGGTTACAGGTTCGTTATAAATTCTATTAATTTCAAATAAAATTTGAGCCAATGCACTATCTGTTACTTCATTTCTAAAACTTCCACCTGCATAAAACTCACCTACTAATTCATCTGAATTTAGTCTTGAATAACATCCGTAAGTATAAGCTTTATCTTCTCTTAAATTAGACATTAATCTGGCAGAAAAACTACCGCCACCTAAAATAGCATTGTAAACACTTAGTTTAATAACATCTTCATGTCCTGGTTTTAAATCAATAATTTGTGTCACATTAATAACAGACTGTACAGCACCTGGTTTTTCGGCAAAATAAACTTGGTTACCATCATTTCTTTTAACCTCAGGATAAGTTTGTGTAGGGACATTTTTTTTAGTCCAATTTTTAAAATAAGTATTAGCATAAGCCTTAGCTTTATCTGGTGTAATATCACCCACAACCACTAAATAAGAAATGTTTGGTTTAAAATAAGTATTGTAATGGTTTTTAATATCATCTAACGTAATATTATTAATAGTGTTTTCAGTAACTACCTCACCATAAGGGTGATTTTTTCCGTAATTTACAACATTAGATACATTGTTAGATATTGAATTAGGGTCGGTAGATGAACTTGCTAAACCTGATAAAGTTTGTTCTTTTATTCTGTCAAATTCATCTGCTGGAAAAGCAGGGTGAAGAATAACATCACTTAATAAAGTTAATAATTTATCGGTATGTTTAGTTAAAGATGAAGCGAAAAACCCTCTTGAGCTTGGGTAAAAGTCTGCCCCCATAAAATCTATTTTTTGGTCAAATTCATCTTTGGTCATATTGGTTGTGCCAGAACCTAAAAGCTCACCAAACAAATCGCTTAAACCTGCTTTGTCTCCTTCTTTTAACGGTTGATGATCCACATACATTTGAAATGACACTTTTGGCAATTTATGATTTTCAACCACAATTACTTTTAAGCCATTGTCTAATTCAAATACATTTGGTTTAGGTATTTTAATTTCTGGATTTGGTTGCGCTTTAGGCGCTTTACTTCTATCAATTTGTGCATTTACCGACAAGGTAAGTAAACAGATAAGAAATGTATATAAAACTCTTAATTTCATCTTATTAATTTTTTAAATTATTTTTTAGGTAAGTAATATAAAACTACTCTATTACTTGGTATAAAATACGTATTGGCAACTCTTTTAATGTCTTCTTTTGTAACAGCCATATATTTATTAATTTCCGTATTAATTAAATCAGTATTACCTTTATAATAAGTATAATATTGAGCTAATTGTTCAGCAATGCCCGCCATGGTTGAATTAGACGATATAAAATCTGACTCTATTTGATTTTTTAACTTTTGCAATTCCTCATCAGTAATTAAATGCTCTTGAACATCCTTTATTTCATCATCTAAAGCAGTTTGTAATTCACTTAAATCAACCCCCATATTGGCTAAGGCAAAAGATAAGGCTATTCCTTCATCTTCTAACGGAAAAGGAAATGCTGCCGCCATCATGGCCAAACGTTTTTTCTCCACAATATTTTTATTAAACCTTGATGAATTACCCTGAGACAACAACATGGCTAACATTTCAACTGCATAATGGTCTTTATGATTTAATTCGGGTGTTCTATAAGCCATAATTATAGCTGGCAATTGAATATTGTCATAAATGGTATCAACAATTTCGTGTTGCAACAATCCTTCTTTAATGTTTGGACGTGGCACAGGATGTGGTTTTGTTGATACTTTTTTAAAGTACTTTTTAATAAAATCTTCTGTTGATAAACTATTATAATCACTTATAAAATTTTTAGACTCTGCCACACTACCAATCTCTTTGTTGTATTTTTTAGTAAAATGAGCTAAATCTAAAAATTCTTTATCTCTGTAAACATCTAATTTATCACCATTTGGAATTGTTCCAAAATAATTAGCAATCCATTGTTTTGCTTGTTCAATATTAATATCTCCAGCAACAGACAAAGTCACATTGTGAGGCACGTAAAACGTGCGATAAAAATTCACATAATCCTCTTCTTGAGCAGCATCTAAATCAGCCATACTTCCAATTGGCACCCATTTGTATGGATGTTTTGAATAAGCACGTTTAAAAATGTTTTCCATAAACGTTCCATAAGGTTGATTATCTACCCTTTGTCTTTTTTCTTCTTTTACTACTTCTCTTTGGGTTTCAATTCCCACTTCATCTACCTTGGCATGTAACAATCTTTCAGATTCTAACCAAAGTCCCATTTCAAGCTGATTAGACGGTAGCAATTCATAATAAAAAGTCCTATCTTGAGAAGTGTTTGCATTTAATGTTCCTCCCGCTTTTTCAACATATTTATCATATTCATGTCTAGGGATATTTTGAGTCCCCTCAAACATTAAATGTTCAAAAAAGTGAGCAAAACCTGTTCTGCTCGGATTTTCATTTTTAGACCCTACATGATACATCATTGTTACTGCCACAACAGGAGTACTGTGATCTTCATGTAAAATAACATGCATACCATTATCCAAATTGTACTCAACAAAATCAATTTTTCGTTGTTGAGCGGTAATTGAGGTAGTAATAAACAAACTACCAATTAGCCATAATTTCAATTTCATTGTATTTTTTTTAAATTTAGGCACAAATTTAACAGATGTTTTTATATATTGCTAAAAACATTACACCAATGGTGTTAAAAACATTTAAAATGAAAAAAATTATTTTTGGGACACTTGTCTTAATACCTTTATTTTCTTTTGTTTACAATGATAATCAAAAAACAGAATCTACAAAAAATATTAATCAATTAATGGATAAATGGCATAAAGATGTTGCTGAATATAAATTGGTGGATTATTTTGATGTGATGGATTCTACTTTTGTATTTTTAGGTACAGCACCAGATGAAAAATGGACCAAACAAGAGTTTTACAAGTTTTGTAAGCCTTATTTTGATAAAAAATCTACTTGGAATTTTAAACCAATAAAAAGATTTGTGTATTTTAGTAGCGATTTTAAAACCGCTTGGTTTGAAGAAGACTTGCAAACATGGATGGAAGGATGCAGAGGAACAGGCGTATTGATAAAAAGAAAAACAGGCTGGAAATTAGCTCATTACAATTTAACAGTATTAATTGAAAACGAAAAAATGAAAAAATTTATCAAACTAAGAAAAAAGAAAATAAAATGAAAACACTAAAAATAACCTCTACACTATTAACTCTATTTTTATCTTTAACTGTACAATCTCAAACTTGGTTTGACATTGGATTAAAAGGAGGAGCAGGTGGTGGTTTTTTACTAAATAAAACAGTTAATTCAGACAGTAGGTTTGATGTTTTACCTCAATTAAATTATTTTTACGGTGGTAAAGTAGGCGTCAATTTTGGCGAAAAAATAGGCATTGATTTAGATATTGATTATGGTAAATACGCTTATGGTTTTTCTCAATCAAAAGTTTTGGGGCAAGACCAAAATAAAACTTATGCATATAAAATGATGTATAATGCCATAAGTTTTATGCCTACTTTTAGATACACCAATGAAGCCTCTTATTTAGAACTTGGTTTTCAGTATTCTATTTTAAAAAATCAAACTGTGAGTGATGGCATTAACTCTGGATTTTTGTTAGACAGATTAAATAAATCATCTAAACAACTGGTGTTTGGATTTGGCGGACACATGGTTGGTAATGATGTAATTGCATTAATGATGGGATTAAGATTTTCTTACGCCCTTTCTGATTTAACCGCTTACGAATATTCATCAACTCATTTTCCGTTTACTAATTATTCTGACATTACCAATCATACGCCTGTTAATCGATTAAACACCCAATTAATTTTAGAATTAAATTATTCCTTAGGCTATTTGGTAAGGGCGTCTTGCGGTAGAAGAACTGCTTTTTTGTCTTTTTGATGTTATAAGTGTCATTTTATTTTTCTATATTCGTGAAAAATTCGCAATATGTTAAAAATTGACGCCCATACTCATATTTTACCTTCATCTATGCCTAATTGGACTTTTAAGTTTGGTTATGGTGATTTTATTTGGTTAAAAGAAAAGCCCGGAACCCGCCAAGCCGATATGATGAAAGGAAATGATTTTTTTAGAACCATTGAAGAAAATTGTTGGGAACCTGAAATAAGAATTAAAGAATATGAGCAACATCACACGCAAGTTCAAGTGGTGTGCACAGTTCCTGTTATGTTTTCGTATTGGGCAAAACCTGAAGACACTTTAGAATTAAGTCGTTTTTTAAATGACCATATTGCAGAATTACAAGACAGATATCCTAAAAACTATGTCGGTTTGGGTACAATTCCAATGCAAGATACTGATTTAGCCATAAAAGAGTTAGAAAGATTAAAACACGAATTAAAAATGCCAGGTGTTCAAATTGGTTCTAATATTAACGATTTGAATTTAAGTGACCCACGTTTTTTTCCCATTTTTGAAGCTGCTCAAGAACTGGATATGGCCATCATGATACACCCTTGGGAAATGATGGGGTTTTCATCAATGGAAAAATATTGGTTACCTTGGTTGGTGGGTATGCCAGCTGAAACATCAAGAGCTATGGCATCTTTAATTTTTAGTGGTGTTTTAGAAAAATTACCCAATTTAAGATTTATGTTATCTCATGCCGGAGGGTCATTTATTCCAACCATTGGCAGATTAGAACATGGCTTTAATTGTCGCCCAGATTTAGTGGCTATTGACAATAAAGTAAACCCAAGAGAATATTTAGGTAAATTTTGGGTAGATTGCATTACTCACGACATTGATGCTTTAAAATACATAGTTGATAAAGTAGGGTCAGAAAAAGTTTGCTTAGGTACAGACTATCCTTTTCCGTTAGGTGATTTGGAAATGGGTAAATTTATTGAAGAAAGTGATATGAATCCAAAGGACATAGAAAACATTATGAATAAATCTACCATAGAGTGGTTAAAATTGGATATTAATAAATTTAAGTAAAAAGTAAACCCTAATTCTCAAATCTAAAAATGTATTTGTATCTTTACACCTCAAATATTGATACAATATGTCTGAAACTGCTACCAAATCAAAAAAACAAACTGTAAAAACTGATAAAAACACCATTCAAAAAGCGTTTGAATTAATGGCAACTGCCAAAACTATGGCAGAAAAGTATGAGGAGAATGCCAAAATCACTTCAAAATATGTTCACGCCACATCACGTGGACATGAAGCCATACAAATTGCCTTAGGGATGCAATTAAAACCACAAGATTGGGTATCACCTTATTATAGAGATGATTCTATTTTATTAAGTATTGGTATGAAACCTTATGAGGTGATGTTACAAGTATTTGCTAAAAAAGACGACCCTTTTTCGGGCGGACGCACTTATTATTGTCACCCCAGTTTAAAAGATGATGACAAGCCAAAAATTATTCACCAATCCTCAGCCACCGGTATGCAAGCTATTCCAACAACAGGCGTGGCAATGGGTGTACAATATAAAGAACAACAAGGCTTAGCTGATGATTTTAAAGGAGAAAACCCTATTGTAGTATGTTCGTTAGGAGACGCCTCATGTACTGAAGGAGAAGTGTCTGAAGCTTTTCAGATGGCCGCTTTAAAACAAATGCCCATTTTATATTTGGTACAAGATAATGAATGGGACATCTCTGCCAATGCTAAAGAAATAAGAGCGCAGGATATTTCGCATTATGCCAAAGGATTTAAAGGATTAGAAGTAAGAACCATTGATGGTAGCAATTTTGAGGAATCTTATCAAACCATAAAAGAGGTGTTTAAAATTATGCGTAAAGAAAGACGTCCATTTTTAATTCACGCTAAAGTTCCTTTATTAGGGCATCATACCTCTGGTGTTAGAATGGAATGGTACCGTGATGACTTAGATGAAGCGGCTAAAAAAGACCCCTTTCCAAAATTATTAAAATTGGCTCAACAAGTTGGTTTGTCAGATAAAAAATTAAATCAAATAGTAGAAGAAGTTAAGCAAAAAGTAGATACAGATTTTGATAAAGCTCAAAAAGCAGAAGACCCTGACCCAAAAAGTTTAACAGACCATTATTTTGCCCCAACCCCCATTACAGAAGAAAAAGGAGAACGAGAGCCAAAAGGTAAAAAACCAACCGTAATGGTAGATTCTGCTTTATTTGCTATGACTGAAATTTTAGGCAAGCATCCAGAGGCATTATTGTATGGTCAAGATGTAGGCGGACGATTGGGAGGTGTATTTAGAGAAGCGGCTACTTTAGCTCAAAAATTTGGCGATAATAGGGTGTTTAACACTCCTATTCAAGAAGCGTTTATTATTGGTAGTACTGTTGGAATGGCAGCCGTTGGCTTAAAGCCAATAGTTGAAGTACAATTTGCCGATTATATTTGGCCAGGACTAAATCAACTGTTTACAGAACTAAGTCGTTCTTATTATCTATCTAACGGAAAATGGGCAGCATCTGCAGTAATTAGAGTGCCAATTGGAGCGTATGGCTCAGGTGGTCCTTATCATTCTTCATCTGTAGAATCTGTTGTTACAAATATTCGTGGAATTAAGGTAGCATACCCTTCAACCGGAGCAGATTTAAAAGGCTTACTTAAATCGGCATTTTACGACCCTAACCCTGTAGTTATTTTTGAACATAAAGGATTATATTGGTCTAAAATTAAAGGAACAGAAGGTGCTATTACTGTTGAACCAGATGAAGATTATGTGATTCCGTTTGGTAAAGCCAGAACTGTAATTGAAGCGGATGATGATAAAATTAATAACTCGGAGTCTATGGTAATTATTACTTATGGTAGAGGAGTATATTGGAGTTTAGAGGCCGCTAAAGATTTTAAAGGTCAAATAGAAATTATTGATTTAAGAACACTTAGCCCAATTGATGAAGAAAGCATTTTTAAAGCGGTAAAAAAACACAGCAGAGCCATGTTGGTGACAGAAGAATCTATTGAAGCCACCTTTACTTTGGCATTGGCAGGAAAAATTCAAAAAAATTGTTTTAAATTTTTAGATGCTCCAGTTGAAATTATTGGTTCTGTGGACACACCTGCCATTCCATTAAATTCTGATTTAGAATATGAGTTACTCACAAACGCCGACAAAGTAAAAACAGGTATTGAAAATGTTTTAAGGTTTTAAAGAATGAAGGTTGTTATCCTGTTTTTTTTATTTTTTCCGATTTCATTAAAAGCACAAACTAATACTTCCGTTCAATTCAAATCTCAAATTTTAAATGAAAATAGAACAATTCAAATTCATTTACCTAAATCTTATAATGATTCCGTCAATTTGAAATACCCAGTGGTTTATACGCTTGATGGTGATTATTTATTCTCTGAAACCTACAGCATTATAGATTATTATAGTTACTGGAGTAAATCACCTGAATGTATAGTTGTATCTATTCATCAAAATTATACAGACACGGTTAAAAAAGAGTTTATAAGATGGCTTGATTGCTCTTATTCTTGGAATACAGGTTTCCCAAAAAGTAAAGGGATTTTATTTAAAGACTTTATAAATAAGGAATTAATCCCTCACATTGATAAAACATATAGAACAACTCACTTTAGAGGAATAGTTGGACATTCATTTACTGCTAACTTTATTAATTATTTTTTATTCGATAGTATTTCTAATTTTGATGCTTACATTTCTATTAGTCCTTACTATGCAAAAAACAGTTTAGACAGTTTAAAATTGGTTTTAAACACAATAAATCAACCTATATTTTATTTTGTCGCAGTAGGACAAAATGATCTTTCTGGACATATAAAATCTGTTAAAGAATTTGATAAAAAGTTTTCTAAAATTAAAAACACAAACTTTAAATATAAATTTTATAAGGAAAATACGGATGCTACACACTCTTCAATTGTTCCAAAATCTTTACCTTATGCTATAGACCATATCTTTTCTATTTTTACATCAATCAATACCAAGTCAAAATACAAAGCTGTAAAAAAATCTAAAAACTCGCTTAATTACCTACTCAATAAGTACAAATCAATTGAAAATATTTATGGGGTTAATATTAAAATAAGACTTGAGGACATAGAAATAGTTTCAGACTTAATCATCAATAAAAATGAATGGAATGATTTAAAAACTCTTGCCGACATTTCTTTTAAACTATATCCAAATGAATATATTGGCTATTGGATAATGGCAGAATATGAAGCACACAATAAAAATTACAGATCTTCATTATTATACTATAATGAGGGAATTGAAATGTTAAAAAAATCTGGATGTTCAAACATAGAAGATTTTATGAAAGATGTTGACAGGGTAAAAAAGAAAGTAAAATAGTTTTTTTTTCTAAGAAAGGAATTGGAGAAATTAAAACATAATTTTGTGTGAATCATAATTTTTTGTACCTTTACTAAACTTCTTTGGAATAACTAATAATTTTGCGACTAATTTTCTTAATTCTGACTATTTTTTAAAAGCAAGTTAAAACACTTCACTTATAGATTTTTTTAACACACCATTAATCTAACTTATACTCAGCATCAATCATTTTATTGTTATTAATGTCTTTTAAAGCATAGTTAAATCCTTTGTAGATACTAAAGCCACCAACTTCTCCTTGTGTATTCATAG
>CAYQRJ010000065.1:4332-11023 GCA_964419855.1 uncultured Crocinitomix sp. | reverse complement strand
CTGATGGTGATATAGAATTAACCTCTTATCACCCAGATAAATTAACTTATCAATCTAACTCAAAAGACAAGCAACTTGCTGTTTTTTCTGAAATTTTTATTGATGAAGGTTGGCACGCTACTATTGATGGACAACCTACTGACATTATAAGAGTTAATTATGTATTAAGAGGTATTGAAATCCCTGCTGGAGAACACAAAATAGAAATGGTTTACCACTTAGACTCTTTTGACAAAGCCAATACCATGATTTTAATCTTTACTTTTATTATTTTTGGATTACTTATTTTTGGCTTTTATTGGGATTACATTAAACATTCTGTTTCAGAAGAGATAATTGATTAAAAAAACGTTTCAGGTGGTATCAATAATTGTTTGCACATATAATAGAGATAAATATTTAAAGATTGCTTTAGATAGTATTATAAACCAAAAAAAGCACACTTTAAAATATGAAGTAATTATTATTGACAATAATAGTCCAGACAACACCAAACAGGTTTCAGAAGATTTCATTAACAATCACCCTGAAGTTGATATAAGGTATGTTGTAGAATATAATCAGGGTATTGCTTATGCTAGAAGTAGAGGTTTTACTGAAGCTAAATATAAGTACGTAGCTTATAGTGATGATGATGCTTATTATGCTGATGATTATTTTTATCAATTTCAAAACTTAATTGCTAAATATCCAAACATTGAAGCTTTTGGAGGAAAGGTATTATTAGATTATGAAGCCAATCACCCTCCAATTTGGGAAACAAAATATTTGAGTTCTATTTTAGGGTATTTTAATAAAGGTGATGAAGAATGGTACTTTAAAAATGATTACGCAAGAGGTGCAAATATGATTTTTACTAAAGATTTAATACAAAGAGTAGGTGCTTTTAATTTAGACTTAGGACGAACAGGTGGAAATTTAAACGGTGGTGAAGAAAAAGAAATTGCTAACAAAGTTTATGCCCACGGAGTTAAGGTTTTATATAGCCCACTTTTAGTTGTATATCATGCTGTACCTGTCTTTAGAACAAAAGAAGACTTTGTGAAAAGACAAGCTATTGGAATAGGTTATAGTGAAAGAATTATCGTTAAACAAAAAGGCATCATCTCTACCGTTAAACGTCACTTTATGGAGTTGGTAAAATGGGGAGGTAGTATCGTTTTATTTTTTATTTATCTATTTAAAATGCAACCTGCCAAAGGTAAAATGATTATTAAGTTTAGATGGTGGGTTAGTCAAGGATTGTTTTTTGGCAAATTATCGTAGTTTAGTCAAATTTATCTTTTCCTCTATTTCCCTTTCATCTCAATAAAAGGAATAATCATTTCTTCTAATGATACGCCTCCGTGTTGAAATGTATTTTTATAATAGCTGGCATAATAATTATAATTATTAGGGTAAGCAAAAAAATCATTTTCTTTAGCAAAAACAAAAGTAGAACTCACATTTTCTTGAGGAAGTTTTATGGCTTTAGGATTTTCTGCTACTATGACCTCTTTACTGTTAAAATTTAAAGATTTCCCAACTTTGTATCTTAAATTAGTATTTGTATTTTTATCTCCCACAATTTTAACAGGCGTATCTACTTTAATGGTTCCGTGGTCGGTAGTTAAAAAAGTTTTTATTTTTTTATCGGCTATTTTTTTAAGCATATCTTTTAAAGGTGAGTGCTCAAACCAAGTTTTTGTTAATGAACGGTAAGCCGATTCATCATCAGCTAACTCCTTAATCACTTCCATTTCTGTTCTGGCGTGAGATAGCATATCAACAAAATTATAAACCAAAACGGTTAAATCATTTTTAGTTAGTTGACTAAATTTATCAACCATTTTTTTGGCAAAATCTTGCTTAATAATTTTATGATACCCCACTTTCAATTGCTTACCATGACGTTTTAAATTAGCATTAAGTAATTCGGCTTCATGCATATTTTTTCCACCTTCATCATTTTCATCTAACCATAAATCAGGGTATTTTTGCTTAATATCCAAAGGCATTAAACCTGCAAATAAAGCATTTCTAGCATACTGTGTAGCAGTAGGTAAAATAGAATAAAAAGTTTCTTCTCTTTCAACATTAAAATATTCAGATATTAATGGTTTTAAAACACGCCATTGGTCATATCTTAGATTGTCAATTACAATTAAAAAAACCGGTTCTTTCCCTAAAGAATCAAACACTCTTTTTTCTAACAAATTATGCGACATTATTGGTGCATCTTCATTAGGATTAAGCCAATCTTTATAATGACCATCTACATATTTACAAAATTGAGCATTGGCTTCTTTTTTTTGCATATTAAAAATTTCGTTCATGCTGTCATCATCAGCTTTTTCGAGTTTTAACTCCCATTTAACAAGGGTTTTGTAAATATCTGCCCATTCATCAAAATCTAAACGATCATTTAGTCGCATACCAATTTGCCTAAACTCTACTTGATAATCCATAGTAGATTTTTGGCTTACTAAATCTTTAGTTTTTAAATTCTTTTTTAAAGACAATAATATTTGATTTGGATTAACGGGTTTTATTAAATAATCTGAAATTTGACCACCAATGGCTTCCTCCATAATGTGTTCTTCCTCACTTTTGGTAATCATTATTATGGGAATTAACGGGCTGATGTCTTTTATTTTTGACAAAGTTTCTAAACCTGTTAAACCAGGCATATTTTCGTCTAAAAATATAATATCGTATTGATTTTTTTCAACCAACTCTACTGCATCTGCGCCATTATTAACGGTATCAACTTCATATCCTTTTTGTTCTAAAAATAAAATATGAGGCTTTAGTAAGTCAATTTCGTCATCTGCCCATAAAATTTTTGCTTCCATAATTATTATTGTATTTAGTTTGTAAATTTAATCATTACTTTTGTGTTATTAAGTTAATAAAACTTAATTGTTTTTTTACCGTATGATTAGTTATCACAAAAAAATGTAAGCTTTGCAAAACAAAACCATCAATAAACTTAAAATAATAAACGACCCTGTTCACGGTTTTATTACAATTCCAAGCGAATTAATTTTTGATTTAATGGAACATCCATTTTTTCAAAGATTAAGACGTATAAAACAACTAGGTATGTCGCACTTGGTGTATCCAGGAGCCAACCACACTAGATTTCATCACGCCATTGGCGCCATGCACCTAATGCAAAAAGCGTTAAGTGAGTTACAAAAAAAAGGAATTGAAATTACCGACAACGAAAAAGAAGGGGTGTTAATTGCTATTTTACTTCACGACATTGGACATGGTCCTTTTTCTCACACCCTAGAACATTCTTTGCTTAAAAATGTTCATCATGAGGAGGTATCTTTATTGTTTATGCAACAACTAAATGATGAATTTGACGGAAAACTTAACACCGCTATAAAAATTTTTACAGATGAGTATCCAAAAAAATTCCTACACCAATTGGTGTCTAGCCAATTAGATATGGATAGATTAGATTACTTGCAAAGAGATTCTTATTTTACTGGCGTGAGTGAAGGTGTAGTGGGAAGTGAACGCATTATAAAAATGCTAAGCGTTGCCAATAACGAGTTAGTCATTATTGAAAAAGGAATTTATTCAATAGAAAATTTTATTTCTGCTCGCCGAATTATGTACTGGCAAGTATATATGCACAAAACTGTAGTGTCCTCCGAATTTATGCTACGTAGCATCTTAAAACGTGCCAAACACTTGTTTTTACAAGGTGAAAACTTATTTGCCTCCCCAAGTTTAAAATTGTTTTTGGGTAAAGATTTTGATATAAAAGATTTTAAATCAAACCCAAAGTTATTAAATCAATTTGCTCAGATAGATGATACTGACATTATATCTGCCATTAAAGTTTGGCAAAATTCTAACGATAAAATTTTAAGCGTACTTAGTAAAAATTTAATTAATAGAAATTTATTTAAAACCATTATTGCAAAAGATGAATTTACCTCAAAAACGATTGATAACATCAAGCAAAAAATTATTAACACGTTAAATATTGACACTTCAATGTTAGATTATTTTTTTGAAAAAAACACCTTGGTTAATTCAGCTTACAAACAATTTAAACAAATTAAAATAGTTAAACGAAATGGTGATGTTGTAGATTTAACAGAGGCATCAGACAATTATAATATTACTGCTTTATCAAAACCAGTAGAAAAGCACTTTTTGTGTTATATTGACCCTAATGTTCTAAATTAGTTTATGGATGAGTTCAAAGTGCGTAAATAATAAACCCAAGCAAAACATTTGTGTTGTTGGGAGTGCTAATTTAATTACTACAATATTGTTTTTTATTTTTTCAACTTGTGTTTTTTCTCAAAAGACAGAAACTCCAACAGATAAAATAATAACTGAGTTTTTATGTGATTTAACAGAATCCATCAATTTTGATAGCGTTAATATTGTTGTGCTTGGTGAAGATAAACATTCAAACGGTACCGCCATTAATGTTAATCAATCAATAATAAATGAATTGGTAAAAAAATACAACTTTGAAATTTTATTAATTGAATCTGATTTTTACTCTTTATACAAATATAATTTTAATTCAACCATTACTTTTTCATTATTAAAAAATAGTATCTATAAAAATTGGAGTTATTCTATTTTTTTTCAAAAAACAATGCAATTAATCAAAAATAAAGAATTGTCAATTTATGGTTTCGATTCAAGAATGACAGGTGAGATTAGTAAAAAATATTTTTTGCATGACTGCGTAAAATCTTTTAAAAATTTAGATTCAAATTTCATCAAGACAAGCCAGAAGCTAATTTTAAATGAATTTAAAACTCATATAACAAAAGATGATTTAAAAAATCATCTAACTATTATAAATTCTTTAATTGAATTATTAAAAAAAGATGCTTCATTTAAATATCAAAGGATTATAAATTATAAAAATTTTGTTGAACAAATATTAACTGAAAAATCATCAACAAAAAAATACATAGAAAAAAGAGAATATAACATGATTTGTAATTTGAAATTCTTAATGAAAAATTTTAAAAACAAAAAGGTTATTGTCTTAGGAGCAAACCTACATCTTATGCCTAATATCGTTAAACTATCTAAACATGCTAATTCAAATGTAGGTGATGAATTGTATAAATTAAATACAAGCACTCTTTTTTTATTACCTTTTGTTTATCAACCTCAATTAAAAGGAAAGAAAGACTCTTTTTTAAAAGAATTGCACGAGAATAATTCCACTAATATTCAATTAATAAATAAAAACACCATAGAAAACTATGAAAAATATAGCGTTTTAAAAAATTATTTAAGTGATTTTTTTATTTATATTGATACTATCGTTACAAATAAATTAACTTATGAATAACAGCTTCCTAAATAAATTTTTGTCAATGAACTTTTAAAAGTCTATAGATTTATTTTTTTTGAGCAGTACATTTGGGCGACAAAGAAAAAAACTCTTTAGGGTTAGGGTTGTTAGAAATCTCCTCTTTACTCATAAAACCGCCTAATCATTAAATAAATAATGGGACCAGTTACTGCTACATAAAGCCAAAGTGGAAAAGTGTATTTTGCTATTTTTTTATGAGCTGTGATGTTATTGGTCCACCCTTTTAAATAAGTTAATAAAATTAACGGAATGATAGCCACACTCAATAAAATATGAGTAATTAAAATAAAGTAGTACATCAAAGCGTCATAACCTAACAAAGCTCGTTCAGAATCTTCTAATTGACCATTGTGGTTTAAATCGCCATATTTTGTATCTCCACTGGTGGCATGATACATAATATAACCTACCAAAAACAATAACGACCCTAATATGGCTAATCTGATTAATTTGCGGTGCAATATTTTATTGCCTTTTTTAACAGCAACTACTGCACTAATTAAAAGTATTGCAACTATAACATTAATTGATGAATAAATAGGTGGTAAAAAGCTAAAATCGTAACCATTAATTTTAACACTAAATAACCCTGCAACAACTAATGGAATAACAATGGATAGTCCAATAATAAGAGGCTTATATTTTTTTTCAAGATTTTGATTATTCATACTCTTTTACTAATTTTCTGATGTCTTTTTCTAGTTGGTCAATTTTAGATTTCTCTGTTCCCTCATACATCCCTCTTATCCTGCCTTCTTTATCAATTAACACAAAATGCTCCGAGTGTAAAAAACCACCTTCTGCTTTAGGGTCAACATCTGCATTAATTAAATAACCATATTTACCAATTTCGTAAGTGTATCCTTGTGGCGCCCACAAAAAGAACCAATTGTCTCCTGTATTAATGTTTTTATTTTTTATGTATTCATTTAAAACAGGAATTGAATCTCTTTCAGGGTCAACTGTGTGAGATAAAAACATTAATCCATCAATGTCTTTAGTCCGATTATGTAAATCTTGCATATTATTGGTCATTTTAGGACATATTGATGGACAAGATGTAAAGAAAAAATCGGCTACATAAATTTTACCTTTAACGGTTTCAGATGTGATTAATGAGCTGTCATGGGCTAAAAATTCAAAATTGGGGATGGTATGAAAAATAGTATCAATTATGTTATCATTTTCATCATAATCAAATTCCATTTCACCAATATAGGGTAGTTTTTTTTCTTGATTAATACTTTTAGTTGTATTGTTATTAGATGATGTACATCCAATAAAAAACAAACCAACAATTACTATAATTTTAACGCTTATGTGTTTCATCAAATTCTA
>CAYQRJ010000065.1:0-4232 GCA_964419855.1 uncultured Crocinitomix sp. | reverse complement strand
GCTTATGTGTTTCATCAAATTCTACTTTTTTTAATATTTTGAGTAAGTCAAAAAAATTACGAATATCAGAATCTCTTCTTGCCCCTGTAAACCCTCTAATGTGTCCTTCTCTATCAATGAGTACTAAACTATTAATAAATGCTTTTGTCCCTACCTCATAATTCTCAGGTGTAGCAGGATTATCGTAAAAATTATTACCTTTAAACATAAAAGAAAACAATGGTTTAGGATCGCCTTTTGCTATCCACCAAATATCGTCATTATACCCATCAATGTCTTTTACTTCATTTTTTATGTCTTGCAATTCTTCTAAAAATTTAGGTGTGGTTTGGTAAACTGGATTACCATCTAAATCTGTAAGTATGGAAATGATTTTAACATTGCTGTAATTGTCATGATTTTTAACTAATTTTTTATAAAACAACTCAACAAAATGGAACATAAATATACCACAAGTATCAGGACAAGAATTTTGAATGGTTGACAAAACAATAAACTTATTTTTAATAGAATGATTGGTAATTTTTTTACCATTTAACCGTTCCAATTCAAATTTAGGGATGGTATAATAAATGGTATCAACTATATTTCCATTATCATCTTTTACATAAGTATGTTCGCCAATGTATGGTAATTGTTTAAACTCATTGCGTACAGTTTTGGCTAAAAACCAAATTAAAAAACCCGGACCAAAAAGAACGAGTATCATTAAACCTATTCTTTTTAATCCGGGCATAATTTTATATGTTAGATATTTAAACTATACGTTGAATTCATTCCATAGATTACCTACAGAAACACCTTCATTTAATAGGTGGAATACCAAGTATAAAATAAATATTAAATATGGTATAAGCACCATCATTTTAAAGTTACGTCTTTCTTCTCCTAAGTGCATAAATATCATAACAATATACCCAGCTTTAACAAGAGTTAAGGCAATATATCCGTATTTAATGGCTGTCCAAGCTAAGGGACTTACGTGAGTTTTTGGAAAATAAATCCCAACGGTAACCTCTAAAACTGTAATAACAGAAAGTATTATTGTTACTTTCCTAATTTCTTTTCTTTTCTTTTTTCCTTCTTCTTCACTATGGTGTGCGTCTAAAGAATATTCTATAATATCATCTCTTAACATAATGTGATGTTTTTAATGTGTGTTATTTTTTTTAAATTATACCAGGTAAAAGAACGTAAATACAAATACCCATACTAAATCTACAAAGTGCCAGTATAACCCCACTTTTTCAACCATTTCGTAATGACCTCTTCTTTCGTAAGTTCCTTTAATTACATTTACAAGAATAATAGTGTTAAATAAAATACCTGTAAATACGTGAAAACCGTGGAAACCTGTAATAAAGAAAAAGAAATCGGCATATAGCGGAGGACCATAGGGGTTATGTGCTAATGTGGCGTTATCTGCCCATGTAGTAATATCTCCATCTGTTCCTGCAATAAATGTTGCCCACTCCCAAACTTGAGATAATTCAAAAATTAAACCACCTACAACAGTAAGCAACAACCATTTAATTACATTTTTTTTGTCCATTCTATGTCCTGCCTCAACTGCAAAAACCATAGTTACAGAACTGGCAATTAAAATAAATGTCATAAAAGCTACATAAATTAACGGGGAATGTTCGTGAGAAAAAGGAATATGTGTAAACACTTCCTCACCCATTGGCCATGGTTCTGCTGTAGCGGGATTAGACATTTTAGCAAAACCTAAAGAGGTTAATAATCCACCAAAGGTTAATGCGTCTGATACTAAGAAAAACCACATCATGATTTTTCCATAACTCATACTAAAAGGAGATATTTTTCCTCCCCATAAAGTTGCTGTGTCAATTTGTTTTGAAGCCGGTGTGCTCATAATTAAATTTTTGTTTGTGCAATGTTAATGAAAAAAAATTAAAAATAAATACAAATACAACCATAAAATTCCCAAAAAGTGCCAATAAATTGATCCAATTTTTAATCCCACATAATTTTGAGGGGTGTATTTTTGTTTTAAAGTTTTGATAAACAATACAATTAGTACAATTATCCCTGCTAACCAATGCAAAAGATGAATAAATACAAAAGCAATAATAAAACTACTTGTTCGGTTTTGAGTAGAGTACAATTTGTTTAATTGGTACTCTGATAATTCTTGTCCATTTTGATAAAATTTTCTGTTTTTATATTCTACAGGTTTTCCTTTATAATTTAAGGTAAAATCTTTACCATATTCTCCAATCATGATAAAATCGCCTCTACCTGTGGCAATAGCATCTGCAAACCTAAACAACCTTTGCTTTTGATTGGATGTTAAAGCATTATTGTTTAATGTTAAATGATTGTTTTGTAAAATAACAGGTTCACCTTTATATTTAACCATAAATGTTCCATAATCAGCTATTGATTGCTCATCTTTTTTTGCTTCTTTTTTTAAAGAATTGCTAAAGTCAATCATTTTTTGTTTAAGGTCGGCATCCACCTTTTTACCTTGCCAATAGTAATCATTACCATCAAAAGATATTTCTTTATTTTTATAATATAAAGTATAATAATCTCCGTATTTTCCTTCAATGTTTATTATACCACCCACTACAGCATTTCCCTCTTTATGCATGGTTCTAAAGCCTTTAAATTGTAAATAACCAAACATTAACCCTAAAATTAAAGTAATACCAACTAAAGGTGTAGCCAATGATAATTTATTTTGCTTAACAAAGTGGGTAGCCCCCCATAAACTTAAACTACTTAAAATAATAATAATGGTGCTAATGGTAAACTGAGTTGGAAGCTTTAAATTTAACCAAAAATCGGTTCCAGATGCTACAATATAACCACTGGTTACACCTGCAAACAACATTATAATTGAAAAAATAGCCACCCACATTAAGTTGGTTTTTACTTTTTCTTGTTGTTTTAGGGTTAAAAAGTTACCATCTCTAACCTCTTCTATTGATTTGTTGTCTTGGGTTTGATTGTTCTCGCTCACGATATTAAACTTGGTTAAATACGTATAAAAATTGAATAATAGGTAAATAAATAAATGAGGCAAACATTAATTGTCTGGCTAATTTATCTTTATTGTCTTTTGAAAAATAAAACTTTACAGCTATGTAAGCAAATAGCACACCCGCTATGGCACCTACAATTAAACTTGTTTTTCCTGTATGGTCATATAAATAAGGTAAAATACCTACTGGTATCATAACTAAAGTTGATAACAAAATCCATGTGGCAGATATTGTATTTTTTCTGCCTTTAGATGGTAACAATGAAAATCCTCCTTTGTTATAATCTTCATCACTTACCCAAGCAATAGCCCAAAAATGAGGAAATTGCCAAGCAAATTGAACAAAAAACATAATGCCAACCAACATATCAAATTTACCAGTTACAGCTACAGCACCAAGCATTGGAGGAATAGCTCCTGGAAAAGCGCCAACAAAAACCGCCCAAGGCGAAATTCTTTTTAATGGTGTATATAAAAACACATACATAAATAAGGCTAACAACCCCAAAATCCCTGCATAAAAATTTAACTGAAATAAAAATATCAACCCTAAAACAGCAGAGGTTGACGAAATGATATAAGCAGTTTTTAAAGACATTCTTCCTGTTGGTAAAGGACGATTAGCCGTACGTTTCATTTTGGCATCAATGTCTTTTTCTATAATTTGATTAAACCCATTAGATGCGCCTGTGATTAAAAAACCACCTAAAACTAAATAAATAAAACTTAAATTAAAACTTCCACCAGCAAAAAACCAACCCGAAACAGCAGACAATACTACTAAAAAAGCCAAACGCAATTTCATTAGCATAGCTATATCTTTTACCTTTGTAGTTTCTTTTACTTTTTCAATAACAATTTCTTGATTTGGCACACTATAAACTTTTAAGGTTGCAAATATATAAAAAATATGATGAAACTCTTTTTGTAGAAAATAGATTATTAACAAAATATGGTTTTAATAACAATCCCATCCTAAATGTTTATTTAAATTATCACCTAAAGTTTGGATTTTATTTACAAATTAAAGCATTTATTTTTATTAAGGGGAATTGTATGGGTTAGTCAGTTCTCCATCTGTTGGCGGACAGAGAGTGGTTTTATTTTTTTGGATAAAACAGAATTATATCAAGGTGTCAGTTCTCTACCTGTTGGTGGACAGGAAGTAATTTTATTTTTTTGAATAAAAAATAAAAATTGTATCAAATTGTCAGTTCGAGTG
>CAYQRJ010000064.1:0-11025 GCA_964419855.1 uncultured Crocinitomix sp. | reverse complement strand
AAAAAAAAGAAAGAAAAGAAACAAAAACAAGATAAGGAAACAGCCTCTAAAAATAAAGATCAATCAACCAAAAAAATAAAATTTTTACACAGAGAAAAAAAAGAAAAAGACCAGCCAAAAAAACAAAAGAAAACAAAATGAAAAAGTTGATTTTTCAAAAGATAAAATCAACCGCTATGTTTTATGCTTTGTTTTTAATGACCATAGTGTCTATAGTTTTGGCAGGATTATTTCAGTTATCCACACTTAACCAACAATTACATTTTAAATTAAGCATAGAAGAGCAATTGATGAACAATGCCAATTCGGGCATAGCTTATGCGCAAGCTTATTTTTTAGAACTACCACCTAATCAAAAACATACAGTTAGGTTGTTTGATGAAGGCATTGATAGTGTAGAGATACAAATAAAACAATGGGGAGCTTATCCTATTATTTCAAGCACAGCCCTCCATCAAAACCAAAAAATTAACAAAATAGTAATGGTGGGTAGTCAATCTCCAACAACATTGCCCAACTTATATTTAGTAGATATTGGAAATCCCTTATCGGTTTGTGGAAAAACAAGAATAGAAGGTAACATTTATTTACCCAAAAGAGGTATTAAAAGAGGATATATTGGTGGGAAATCTTACACAGGAAACAAATTGCTTTACGGTACAAAACATCAGTCTAAACAAACATTGCCCCAACTCAATAAAACATTTTTAAGCAAATATGAAAATTTTGAAGCCCAAAAAACAGATTGGGACAACCAATTAAATAATATTAATGTTCCCTTTGACTCGGTAGCAGTCAATTATTATAGTCCTAAGTTTATTTACTTAACTCAATCAATAAAAGGTCAGGTTATTATAGAATCTAAAGATTCTATTATTGTTAGTAAAACAGCCCAATTAAATCAGGTCATTTTAAAAAGTCCTAAAATAATAATAGAAAAAGGGTTTAAAGGAAGTTTACAATGTATAGCAAGTCAACACATCAACATAGGAGAAGATGTCATTTTAAAATATCCCTCAGTTTTAGCTTTAATAGAGAAAAAATCAACAGACCTTCAATCAGAAATTATGATAGACAAAAATGCTCAAATGGTAGGTAGTATTTTATTAATAAGTAAAAACCCCAATTTTAGAATGCCTTTAAAACTATCAATTAATGAAAATTCAACTGTTAACGGCTTTGTGTTTTGTGCAGGAGAAACCCAACTAAAAGGCACCGTTAACGGGAGTTTATATACTAACAAGTTTTACTTAAAAACAAGTTCATCCGCTTATCAAAACTATTTGCTAGATGCCACCATAAAAAATGATTTGCCTAACAGTTTTATTCCTATTCCGTTAATTGAAAGTTCAAACAAAATAAAAGTAATAAAATGGTTAAATTAAAAGCATTTACATTATTTGATTCTTTGGTTGCCGTTAGTATAACTGCCATAATAATTGCTATTATTAGTTTTTCTTATGGTAAATTACTAGAGTCTGACCCGCCTATGCCATTTTATAAAGCCAAAGAAAAAATTAATGAATTGTTCCACAATTTAAAAGAATCTAAAACCTATTTTACCAAAACATTTACTTATGATACTTATACCGTTATTCAAAATGTATCACCTTACAAAGGGCGTAAAGATATTTTTAAAATAGAGTATGACATTTTAATTAATCATAACAAGATACACTCAGAAAAGAGGTTGCTGATAAATGAAGAATAATGGAATTAAAATAAAATCATTTACCATAATGGATGTGCTAATTAGCATGACCGTTTCAGGACTGTTAATTAGTTTTGTGTATTACATCCACACACATTTGTCTTATCTTACGCATCAATATCAAGCTATTCACCTTAAAATAAATGAATTTGAATTAGCAAAAGCAGACATTAAACGAACCGTTTGGAATGCTAAAGACATTACCCCTTTACCAAATGGATTTGAAGTTTTGGATAAAAACAACAAAAAAACAACCTATCAATTAAAAACTAATACTTTATTTAAAAAAACTAAAGTGTATAATGAAAAACTGAGCGAAAATGTAAAAACATTAAAAATAAATCAAATGCCAAGTTCATTAACAAAAGAAAAAATCTATTCAATAGAAATTATTTTTTTAATTGATAAACAAGAAATAGTTACTTATATTTACAACAAAAATGATTTAAGTAAAACGTTGAATGAACAGCTGATAAATGAATAATTTAAACCAAATAAATATTAATTCAACAAAAAAAGAAGCTACAAAAAGCAAAAAAAGTTTTTTAGATAGAGAAATTACGTTATTTAACACCTTTTCTGATAAAAAAAAAGAAGCATTTTATGGTGATTTGGAAACCTTAACAAAAGCAGGAGTTGATTTAAAAAAATCGTTTGAAATTATTTTAGAAGAACAAGAAGGAACAAAAGACGAACACTTTTATAAAGAAATTTATGACGAAATTTTATTGGGAAAATCCTTAGCAGATTCATTAAAAAAAACAGGTAAATTTAGTGAATATGAATATTACAGTATTGTTATTGGAGAAGAGTCAAACTTGCTATTAGAAATATTAAAAGAGCTTAAAATTTACTATAAAAAAAAGACAGATTTAAGAAAACAAATTATGTCTGTGATGTCCTATCCAATTTTTGTACTTATAGCTACCATAGGCATTGTTTATTTTTTACTCACCTCATTAGTACCCATATTTGCAAAAATATACAAACAGTTTGATAGCGAATTACCAAGCCTAACACAAACAATAGTTTATATTTCAGAAAATATGCTTTATTTTGTTGGTATAGGTTTAGCAATATTAATTGGAATTATCATTTTTATTTATACCCAAAAGCAAAAAATATGGTTTAGAAAAATAACCTCTACCATTGCGTTAAAAATACCCGTTTTAGGCAATTATGTAAAAAAAGTTCACATCACCAGATTAACCAGCTCATTACAATTATTGCTCTCAGCCAATACCCCTTTGGTAAAATCATTAGATTTAACAAAAAAAATGAACTCATTTTATCCTTTAGATGCCATATTAGACGATTTAATAAAGCAAGTAACAAAAGGTAAAAGTTTAAATGAAGTCATGAAAACACATAGCTTTTTTCCAAGAAGATTTATATCTTTGGTAAAAGTTGGAGAAGAAACCAATGAATTAGATACAATGTTGCTCAAATTGTCAGAACAATATTATGATGAATTAGAGCATCAAACAAAAATTATAAGTAAAATAATGGAGCCTTTAATGCTTTTAATTATAGGCGGATTTGTGGGGGTGATTCTAATAGCCATTTACCTACCATTATTTAACTTAAGTAACATTATATAATTATGAATAATAAAAAATATTTAGTCAAAGCCATTACTTTATTTGAGGTACTAATCACCTTTGCTTTAATAGGAATAATGTTTATGCTGGTTTTACCAAATCAAGCCTCAAATGTTGCCAAAGCCAAAGCATTAGAAGCACAAAGCATGCTAAATCATGTGTATTCTTTAGAGAAAAACTACTTTTATATGTATTCAAAATATAGTACAGATTTAAACGAAATAGGATTTGAACAAGCACTTTTAGCAACAGAAGGCGGTACAGCAAACTATAAAATTTCAGTAGAAAATGCCTCTAACAGTTCATTTATTATAAAAGCAGAAGCAGTAGTAGATTTTGATGCAGATGGAACACTTAATGTTTGGCAAATTGACCAAGATAAAATTTTAAAAGAAACAGTTAAAGATTAATGAATTTAATGATTTTTTACATAGTAACTTTTTTAATCTTGATAATTTTTTTATTTCAAGACTTAAAATTTAGAGGTATAAATTGGTTTTTATTTCCACTTCTTTTAGGAATTACATTGTTTTTAAACCCCAGTCAATTATCCCCTTCTTATACCCAAATGCTGATGTCAATATTTTTTTTAACGGTTAATTTATTAGTATTATTTATCTATGTGAGTTTAAAAAATAAACGTTTGATTAACATCTTTAAAACCCATTTTGGAATAGGAGATGTTTTATTTTTTATAGCAGTAATTCCCTTATTTAGCTTTAGAAATTTTATTCTTTTTTTTATAACAGGAATGATAGTATCAATGGTTTTACATTTGCTACTAAAGCATAAGCAAAAAAAGATAACAATACCTTTAGCAGGATATTTATCAGCCTATTTAATTTTAATATTAACCATTAATATTTTTAAACCTAATTTTTTATTAATTGATGTTTTTTGATGAATAACTTAAAACAACATATCAAATTAACTACAGAATTACAACAACTAATTAGTTCTGATACTGCATGGAATTATCAAATAGTTCCCATAAAAAAAGAAGCTAATCAAGTCACTTTTATATGTAATGAAAATTCCGACACCACTGCACTCAAAGAAGAATTAGAGATTTTAACCCCTTGGACAATAGAACTGATTAAAGAAAAAGAGGAGGTATTAAAACAATTATTAGGAAAACACTACAGAAAATCGGGTCAGCAAACAGAAACAAACTTTTCAATTACAGCCAATAACCAATCTTCTGATTTTTTATTAAGAATTATCAATGAAGCAAAATCTATTGGTTCTTCAGATATACACATAGAGATTTATGAAGATAAAGCCAGAATTAGAATACGAATTGATGGTGCTTTACAAGAACGTTACACTATAGATATAGAAGATTACCCTGAATTAGTTAATAAAATAAAAATCAAATCAAACCTAAATATTACCGAAAAAAGGTTGCCACAAGATGGCAGAATTACCTTTGATAATTTTGATGTAAGGGTATCAATTTTACCTACTTTACATGGCGAAAAAGTAGTGTTAAGAATCTTGTCGAGAGATGCCTCACAAATAGATTTAGATTATTTAGGCTTTACCCCAAAAGAAAAAACCTTTTATTTGGAGGGAGTCAATCAACATAACGGCATTGTATTAATTAGCGGACCAACGGGTTCGGGTAAAACTACTACACTTTATGCAACTTTAAAGTTGTTGAATAAAGAAAAAACCAACATTGTAACAGTAGAAGACCCTATTGAATATACCCTAGAAGGCATTAATCAAGTTCAATTAAAAGAAAATATAGGACTCACATTTTCATCAGCATTAAGGTCTTTTTTAAGACAAGACCCAGACATTATCATGTTAGGCGAAATTAGAGATGTTGAAACAGCACAAATGGCAATTAGAGCCGCTCAAACTGGACATTTGGTTTTATCAACCATTCACACCAATTCTGCTTGGGGTACCATTGCAAGGTTAATAGATATGGGAATACCACCTTATTTATTAGCCTCTACCATAAACACAACCGTTGCACAGCGATTAGTTAAAGTTTTATGTGCTGATTGTAAGCAAAAAGATAAACTAACCCTGTTGGACTTACCTAAACAATACAGAGATAGAAACCTAGAATTTCATTATACCCCTGTAGGGTGTGAAAATTGTAATTTTAGTGGCTATCAAGGACGAAAAGCCATTTATGAAGTCATTACCATAGATGAAGAATTGGTAGATTTAATAAAAGATGGAGAACTAAAAATTGACTCCATCTTAAAAAGAAAAGGAATACAAAAAATTAACGAAAAAGCATTTACGTTGCTAGAAGAAGGAATTACCTCTTTAGAAGAAGTTTATGCTTTATTAACCACATTATAAATGAAAAGAATATACATATTATTAATGATTTTGGCTTTTACGCCCCTTTATGGACAACAAACCATTGACCAAATTCAAAAGCAATTTGATGAACTGTCTAAAACACAACCTGGTTTATTAGAAAAGGTTGAAGTCAGCATTTCAGGTGTTCCTTTGTCAAATTTTATTACCACAATTGCTTTAGAACACAACTTAAATGTAAATGTTGATGATAAATTAAGTCAAGTTGTAATTGTTTCAAATTATTATGACGCCATAGTTAAAGATGTCTTTGTGTTTTTAATTAAACAATATCATTTAAACGTTGAATTTACAGGGTCTATAATTTCTTTTAAAACTGCATCTGTAAAGCCAACAGAAAAACCTAAATACACACCAAAAATTATTGATGTAAAATATAGACCAGACAATACCTTTTTAAGTTTAAATTTAAAAAATGACTCCCTTCAAAGAGTAGCGGAAGCAATTACAAAAGCATCAGGAAATAACATCATTTTAGCCCCCAACATAAAAGATAAATTAGTGTCAGTTTACATTGAAAATAGACCTTTTGAAAACGCCATAGAGTTAATGTGTAAATCCAATGGACTAGAAATGTTGTCCAACGGAGACGGTGTATTTTTTATTAAAAAACAAGTTAATGTTAACACTAACAACAACAAACCTACTGCTGGTAGAAACAATAATAACACCAACTCTAAAAACAATAAGCCAAGTGGTTTAAACATCAAATTAAACGAAAATGATAAGCTAAATGTTGAAGCTTTTAATGTCTCAATTAACGATTTAATTGTACAAGCTTCAGATTTAATGGGAGAACACTATTTTATGTATGATGTTCCTGAAGGCAACACCTCTTTATTTATTGAAAATATTGGTTATGAAGACTTATTGATTAATATTTTAAAAGGAACGGATTACACTTTTAAAAAATCAGACCATTACTTTGTTATTGGTAATAGAAACACAGAGGGGTTAAGAACCTTTGAATTGATACAATTAGACAATAGGTCGGTAGAAACAGTATTTGATTTAATACCAAGTGATTTAACCGCTAATCTTGAATTAAAAGAATTTATTGAGTTAAATGGATTTATGGTGACAGGGTCTTATGTTCAAATTCAAGAATTAAGACGATTTTTAAAAGCCATAGATGTAGTTGTGCCAATGGTGCAAATTGATGTTATTATAGTTTTGTCTGGTAAATCAGTTAAATTGAGCACAGGAATAAAAGCAGGCATTAGCGATAGTCCCGTTCAAACAAGCGGAGATATTTTTCCAGGATTAGATGTCACCGCTGGCGCACAAACCATTAATGGTTTAATTAATGCATTTAATGGCTTTGGAATTATTAATTTAGGAGCAGTAACACCAAATTTTTATTTGTCATTAAAAGCATTAGAATCCAATAATATTATAGATATGACCTCTACCCCTAAAATATCGACTTTAAACGGTCATGAAGCCACATTGGTTGTAGGAGAGACGGATTATTACGAACAAGTACAAACCACTTTTACAAACACTATAAATGGAGGAAATATTGGACAAAGTAGAGTTTTTGTTCCAACAGAAGCTAATTTATCCATTACTGTTAAACCTTTTGTATCCGCAGATGAATACGTTACCCTAGAAATAAATGTAGAACAGAGTGATTTTAAAGCCAAATCAGACCCAAGTGCCCCTCCAGGTAAATCAACACAGTCTTTTAAATCTTTAATCAGAGTAAAAAATGGTGAAATGATATTAATGGGAGGACTTGAAAAAAAGAAAAAAGCAGATTCTGGTTCGGGTACACCTTTCTTGTCTAGAATACCTATTATTAAATGGTTTTTTAGTAGTAGAGAAAAAGAAAAAGATAAATCTAAACTACATATCTTTATAAAACCTACTGTTACTTATTAATGAATTTAGATTTAGGTCATATTAATAAAGTATCGTCCGTTTCTGTTGTTATTACAGATGAAGGATATTATTTTGATGTGTTAAATGTTGTCACCAAAAAAAAAGAATTAAAAATAGCGAGCATACATAATAGAATTAAAACAGTTGATGAATTAATTAAAGTTGCAGGAAAATATTCTAGTTTTATATTACATTTTTCAGGAAAAGGGGTACTCAATAAAAAATTGAAAAACACTCCTAATTTTAGACAAAAAATGTTATTCGACACTAATTTTGATGATTTTTATTTCACAGATGTGATAACTCAGGAGTATGTTTTTTGTTCAATGATTAGAAAGAATGTTGCCAATGATATTATTAATCAATTCAACCTTAAACTCAACCATATTATTAGTATTGCATCAGGTCCTTTTATTTCAACTGCATTGAGTGATATACTAAAAACAGATTCTTTACAAACTAAAAATTATATTTTACAGTTACACAACAAACAATTAATTGATTTTACTAAAAACATAAATTCTCAAAGTAAAAATTATTACTTAAGTAACACTAAAGTAAAAGGATATGAGATATATGCCTTGGCACACTCACTTGTTTTTTTTAAACCTAATAAACAAATAGTTTTACCACAAGATTCAACTATTGAAACCTTAAAAGAAGAAACCAAACAAAAAAATATATTTATTCGATTTGGAGCAGCTATGTTATTGTTTTTCTTGTCAATTTTAATGGGAAATATGATATATTTGAATGTGTTGAACAAAAAAATATCAAACAATTATTCTATTCTTGCTGCATCAGAACAAAATTTAAGTTTAGTAACAGTTTTAACAGAAGAAAAAAACAGAAAAGAAAAAATTTTAAATTCATCAGGCTTATTGAGTAAACAATTTTTAACTTTTTATTTAAAAGAAATAACCAATAGTGTTCCCTCAAAAATAAGTTTTAATAACATAGAGTTAAAACCAATTACTAATGAAATTAGAAATAATTTTAAAATAGAAATAGATGAAAAAAACATTTATATTGAAGGAGTAACTGTTTCGAGTAACTTATTATCCAAGTGGATTAAAAAATTAGAAGAAAAAGAGTGGACAGGAAAAATTGACATCATAAACTATTACTTTTCAAAAGGAATTGGAGAATTTGAACTTAAAATTGAGATAATAAATGTTTGACAAATATACTTTTAAGCAAAAAAACAAAGTCTTATTAATCATCTTTGTTTTATTGATGCTCGCCTCTTATAAGCGTTCATTTGTTTTAACATTGCTCGCTTTAGACGAAATTGAAAAGCAAGAATTAAATATTGAAAAAATTAAAACTTCAGATTATGAAATAGGATTGCTGAATCAATCTATTAAAGAATTAAACCAAACAATTGGTAAATCAAATTTAAAACCAGATAAAGTTCAGCAAAAAATTTTAAAAGAAATTTCTATATTATCTCAAAAAAATGATGTAAATTTAGAATCCATTGAGGAAACACACATTTATAAAACAGTAGATTTTTCCATTTATTCAAATATTTTAATACTAGAAGGTGATTACAAAAACTTAGTTAAATCAATTTATAATTTAGAGTTAAATTTTGAATATGCAAGATTAATCAATGTTCAGTTATATAAAGAAAAAAACATAAGTACAAAAAAAATAAAACTTTATGCTAAAATATTATTTCAACATTATCATCAAGTATAAATATATCATTTTAATGGTATTTATAGTAAGCTCTTGTGGGCTTGTTTTTGAAAAAGACATATCAAAAGAAGACTTACAACTAATTATTCCCTATGATGGTCAAGAATATTCAACCAATCAAATTCAGTTTAAATGGGTAGAAATGCAATATGCATCAGGTTATCAATTAGAAATTGTTCAACCAAAATTTGATTCAATTCAAACTTTTATTTATGACACCATTTTAACAGGAACAGAATTTATGTGTGTGCTTCCGCCAGGTGAATATCAGTTTAGAATAAAAGGCGTTAATTCAGGGTATTCATCAAAAGTAACAGGCCCATATACTATAACAGTTGATAGTATTTCTGATTTAACCAATCAAATGGTTCAATTGTTAACACCAGTAAATAATTCTTTTACAAACTCTAATAACATCACCTGCAATTGGCAATCTATCTATGCTGCCGATTATTATGAGTTTCAATTAAGATCTGGTCTTGATTTTAATGCTTCATCTACCATTCAACACGTTAAAACTAATATTTATTCAACTTCTTATACCATTCCAAATAATTTTTTAATAGAAGGAGAATACTCTTGGGGTATAAGAGCAATTAATCAAAATTCAACTTCCTCTTTTTCTCCTTTTTCTTTTACAATTGATCTAACTGTACCAAACAACGTAAATTTGATTTCACCAACCAATAATACTATTGCTTCAACTCAATCCGTTGTTTTTAAATGGGATAATGGCACTGACCCTGGAACAGTTAATTCGCCAGTCTATTCTATTATTGAAATAGCCAATGATTCTTCATTTAATTCAATGTTTCAAATCATTAATAATATTTATACAGATTCTTTATCATACAATTTTAGTTCATCAGGTAACTATTGGTGGAGGGTTTATGCAATGGATGAGGCAGGAAATGTAAGTGATTCATATTCTCCAAAATGGAAAATAACAATTCCGTAATAGATGAAAAACAAATCAGTTTTAAATACTAAAAACATAATTGCTTTTGTTGTCCTAATTATGATTTGGGGAATTGTAATCAAAAATAAATTTGGTTTTTTTAATAATTTAGATGATGATAAACTCTACAATAAGTCATTTAATTTATCAGTTGTTAATCATCAATTTATTAAAGACACTTTTGAATTAAGCCTTATAGATAGAGACCCTTTTTTAAACACATCCCAAACGATTAAAAAAAAGGGAAATAATTCAAATAGTATAAACATAAATAAAAAAACACCTAATCAAATTATCAAACAAAATATTACAGAAACAAAAATAATTTGGCCAAAAGTTGAATACTATGGTTATGTAAAAAACAAAACAAAAAACAAACAAGCTTGTTTAATTAAAATTGAATCTAATTTATATCAAATGCATCTTGGTCAAACTTATAATAAGATTAAACTCATAAAAACGTTTAAAGACTCTATTGTTATTTCATATAATAAAAATATTAAAACCATTTTAAAACAATAAAATAACAAATAATTGATAACACTTGAAAAAAAATGAAAATTATTAAATCTAATTGAACAGTAGGAATACAATTATGAACCATTTTATTAACCAGATTAAAAATTTAATTGTCAAAATATTGAAAATAAACTAGTTATGAGTTGTTTTTTTAGACCTGCAAGGTTTACAATAAGTTTTCAACATCACTGTCACATCTCGAAAAGTTTACCCCACTAACCTTGTAGGTTTGCTCCACAAAGCACGTAACCTGCAAGGTCATTACACTCATTTCATTAAAACTCAATTAATGTTGTAACTAA
>CAYQRJ010000063.1:9933-11026 GCA_964419855.1 uncultured Crocinitomix sp. | reverse complement strand
TAATTTTAAATAAAATAAAGACTTTAGGTATTATTCCAAAAAACGTTTAGGACGGGATTGATTAAAAAACTGCAAGGTGTATAATTGAACGCCTAACAAAACAGTAGCCACTAATAAATGAATAGGTTGTATAAATGCGGGCATTCCTGCATAGGAAAACAAAATACCAGTAATAAATTCAACCCCAATTAAACTAATAATTAAATTGATTGTTTTTAAACCATAGTTGTTTTTTTGATTAAACCAAAATAAAAAGCCATTAACCATTAATACCACCCAAAAAAATGAGCGGTGAAAATAAAAATCAGTATCCATTTGTCCAATCCATTGATGACGTTCAACATGGTCAGCTATCAAAAAATCAATTTCTTGGCGCACTTGTGAACCTAAAATAATTTGTACCATAGTTAAAAGAATAGCAAAATAAAACATCCATTTAAAGCTTGGTGTAATGTTAAAAGAATAAGACTTATTTTTAGCTATAAGAATAATTTTTATTTGAATCCATATAATAATTAATGCAAAAAACATGTGTAAGGTTAACACCCAAGGAACTAGATTTGTGGCAACAACAATAGCGCCTAACCAACCTTCAAATCCCATTAAAATTAAATTAATTAAAGCTAATAATGCTAATTTTTTTCTTTGATTAAATTTTAACATTAACCAAATAAACTGAATAAGTACTAAATTTCCTGCTGTAAAACCTACTAATCTATTTCCGTATTCTGTCCATGTGTTTTTCCAATTAAATGGTTGCTCTTGCAATAATGAATCATCATTTAGTAATGCTTTAGCTTGATGTTTTAGTCCAATTGAACTTAATAAATTTGAAAATTTATCAACTTTACTTTGGCGTTTTTTAGCATAAATTTCTTTGTAATTTGCAGGTAATTGTTCGGCAGATGTTGGCGGAATATAACTGTCAAAACATTTAGGCCAATCAGGGCAACCCATGCCAGAGCCAGTAGAGCGAACAATGCTGCCAGCTATAACTACCAAATAAATAAAAACCAAAGTTATCCAAGCAAATTTTATAAATGATTTTGACATACTAATTGTTTTATGCAAAGGTAACGGTTTAATGAAATTG
>CAYQRJ010000063.1:0-9833 GCA_964419855.1 uncultured Crocinitomix sp. | reverse complement strand
TTATGCAAACAAAACCTTTAATTAATTGGAACACTTTTTCTGCTATTGATATGCGAGTAGGTACAATAATAAAAGCACAAATTTTTGAGGAAGTCATAAATCCAGCATATAAACTAACCATTGATTTTGGTGAATTAGGTATTAAAAAGTCATCTGCTCAAATAACAACATTGTATAAAGTTGATGAATTAATTAATCAACAAATAATTGCTGTGGTTAATTTTCCACCCAAACAAATTGCCAATATGATGAGTGAATGTTTGGTTCTTGGCGTTATAGGTGATAAAAAAGATGTAACTTTGTTACAACCTCAATTTAAGGTTAAAAATGGACAAAAAATAGGTTGATGAAACAGATTATTATATTTTTTACACTGTTATTAAATACTCTCATAGCATTTTGTCAGATAAATGAAGGAGGACAACCTTATTCGTTTAGTGTAGATATCAATCAACCAATTGAAACATTTATATTACAACCACCATCTTTAGATTCAATCATCAAACAAGATAGTGTAAGTGACTTATATAGAGTAGCTGTTAATGTTCCTTGTCAAATTTCTATTTATAATAAAGGCAGTTGGACTCATTTAAACAATGGATATAAAGTTTGGCGACTTGCCATTAAAATTCCACAAGCTAAAGGGTTAGGTATTTACTTTAATGATGAAATTGTCGTACCAAAACAAAGTCAATTATTTGTTTATAATAAAAACAAAACACAAATTTTAGGGGCTTACACTAATAACACACCTCCATTTAAAGCTATTGAAGTAGTAGAAGGAGATGAATTGATTATTGAATTTCAGACTCCTATTTCAAATGATAATTATCCTAACCTTAACATTAATGAAATAGCATATTTTTATAGAGGATTTGAAAGTAAATTTGCCTACTACAATCGGTTAAATCATCAAAATAGAGATAATGGTAGTTGTGAGGTTAATGTAGCATGTGATGAGGGAATTTTATGGCAAAAACAAATTGATGCGGTTGTTTTATATTCTTTTAAAGATGGGGGATATACTTATGTTTGTTCTGCAACTATTATTAATAACACTAATTTTGATTGTAAACCTTATATTTTAACCGCCGACCATTGTGGTCATCCTACAACATCAACTCAAGTGAATACAAATATTTGGTATTTTAATTATCAAAATCCTAATTGTGATGTAGGTAGTACTTTATCTTATAACGGTAATTTATCACAAACTATGGTTGGAGGGAAGCTCAGAGCCTCATCAAGTTTAGGTAATTATAGTAACAATACTAACCTAAGCGTTAACGGTAGCGATTTTGTATTAATAGAGTTAAACACTAACATTCCAGAATCTTATCACCCTTATTTTGCTGGTTGGAGTTTAGATGATATTCCCTCAAATTCAGGTGTATGTATTCATCATCCTGGCGGAAGCGATAAAAAAATATCTACTTATGCGTCTCCCATTTTTACCACATCATACAACGAGCAAAGTAATGACCAATTTCATTGGGGTGTAATTTGGTCGGCAACTCAAAATGGACACGGTGTAACAGAAGGTGGCTCATCTGGTTCACCCTTATTTAATTCTAAAGGGCAAATTATTGGTGCTTTATCTGGTGGTGCTGCAACTTGCGAATCTCCAACTTTATCCGATTTATACGGAAAATTTAATATAGCTTGGCAATCAGAAGGTATGTGGGCTAATCAACGTCTTAATTATTGGTTAGATTCATCAAATACAAAATATAAAAGTATTAACGGGTCTTACTACCCTTGTTCTAACACTCCCATCACCGATTCTGCCTTCATCAAAAATCTTATTGATGTAACAATTTATCCCAATCCAACCCCAAACTTACTTTATGTAGATTTACTATATGTAACCGATAGCATAACCCAAATAACAATTACTGATTTAACCGGAAAAAAGGTTTACAGCATCTATCAACCTGAAGGTATTTTAATTATTGATTTTACTAACTTTGCAATTGGTACGTATTTTGTTAAGATTGAGAGTGAAAGCGAAATTTTAATCAAAAAAATTATTAAAATTTAATAGCTTAACTATAATTTTTCTTAAAAACCTATGCAAAAGACAAATGAGTTTAACCACATCTATTAAAAAATGTCTATTTTTGCAAATTAATTTAATTAACTAAATGAAAATACAAGTTGTAAAATCAAAAATTCACCGAGTTACTGTTACAGAAGCCGACCTGAATTACATTGGTTCAATTACTATTGATGAAGATTTATTAGATGCCTCAAACTTAATTGAAGGCGAAAAAGTACAAATTGTTAACTGCAACAACGGCGAAAGAATTGAAACTTATGTCATAAAAGGCGAAAGAGGCTCTGGGGTTATTTGCCTAAATGGCCCAGCTGCCAGACGTTGTGCTGTGGGTGATATTGTAATAATTATTGGATATGGTTATATGGATTTTGAAAAAGCAAAATCTTTTAAGCCTACCCTTTGTTTCCCAGATGAAAAAACAAATAAACTTAACTAACATTTGAAAACCCAAATCCTTAAAACACTTAAATTAGTTATTCCCATTCTTTTTGGATTAGGGTTGATATGGCTTTTTTATGACGCTTTATGTGAGGATGACAAACAAAAATTATTTAAAGCTTTTAAAAGTGCCAATTACACTTGGGTACTTTTATCGCTTTTACTGGGGTGGGCTAGTCATTTAGCTAGAGCATATCGTCAAAAATATATTTTAGAACCTTTAGGATTTAAAGCTCATTTTTGGAATTTATATCACGCTTTAATGATTGGTTATTTAATTAATTTGGCTTTTCCACGTGCAGGTGAAGCATCAAGAGCAGGTGTACTTACAAAAACAGAAAACATTCCGTTTAACAAAGGGTTTGGAACTATTTTAGCCGAAAGAGCTGTTGATGTGTTGATGTTAGGCGTTGTCACCTTAATTATGTTATCCTTTCAATATGATAAATTAGATTTGTTTATTGAAGCAAAAAATAATTTTCAAACAGGGAATGGTGCTTGTGGTAACACCATTATTTTTGCTATTTTAGGAGGGATTATAAAATGGGGAATTATTATCGGATTTATTGGAGGCGTTGTTTTATTTATTACTAAACAAGCTATAAGAGAAAAAATAATTGAGATGTTTAAAGGGATTTTCTCTGGTGTTTTTTCTATTTTAAAATCTAAAAATAAAGGTGGTTTTATAGGGTTTACCTTTTTAATTTGGATTCTTTACGTGTCAATGTTTTCGGTGTGTTTTTATGCCTTAGATTCTACCGCTCACTTGGGTATAGATGCTATGTTAGCGGGCTTTGTTGCTGGAACAGTTGGAATGATAGTTGTTCAAGGTGGAATTGGTGTTTACCCTGCTTTTGTGGGGTTAATTATTAGTATTTATTTAGTATCTAACAATAGTACTTCAGCCATTAACCCTGAGGCACTAGCATTGGGTTGGATTATTTGGACTTCACAAACTTTAATGATGATTGTTTTAGGTTTAGTATCTTTGTTAATTAACGGAAAAAATATTAAATTAATCAATGAGTAACTTAAACACCATAGCATCAAAAATTATCCAATTAAAGGACATTGAATCTTTAACTAAAAAATTAAAAACTAAGGGTAAATCAATTGTGTTTACAAATGGTTGTTTTGATATCTTACATAAAGGACACGTTGAATATTTAGCCCAAGCTAAAGATAAGGCAGATGTTTTAATTGTAGGCTTAAACTCAGATGACTCTGTTCGCCGTCAAGGTAAAGGAGATGAGCGACCAATTAATAAAATTGATGCCCGACAAACTATTTTAGCCGCCTTGTTTTTTGTAGATTACGTTGTAGAATTTGATGAGGATACTCCCATTAACTTAATAAAGCTAATAAAACCAAACGTTTTGGTTAAAGGTGGTGATTACAATCCTTGCGAAAACAATCCTAATTCTAAAACCTATATTGTAGGAAAAGAAGTGGTAGAACAATCAGGTGGAAAAGTTGAAGTGATTAATTTAGTAGATGGATTTTCAACCACTAGAATCATCAAAAAATTAAAAGGATAATACAATTTGTTATCCACGCATAGCAAATGTAATTCAAAGCAAGTTTAGCTCTATCTTTGCAAAAAAAAGTCTGAGTTATGACTAAAAATGTAGTGTTAGAAAAAGAGCAAAGGGGTAAACCCAAATTGAAAAATGAAATTGGGTTTTTATTAATTCATTTATCTCCTGTTTTAATCTTTTGGACAGGTTCAACTTGGTTTGATTGGGTGCTGTGCATATCGTTGTATTTTATAAGAATGTTTTTTGTAACTGGATTTTATCACCGTTATTTCTCTCATTCTACATTTAAAACATCTAGAGTAGCACAAGCTATATTTGCTTTTATGGCAGAAACATCTTTACAAAAAGGAGTATTGCATTGGGCAGCCAATCATAGGGTTCATCATAAATTTAGTGACACTCCAAAAGATCCTCACTCAAAAAAAGTATATGGATTTTGGTATTCGCATGTGGGGTGGATTATAGGTCCTGATTTTAAAGATACAAAATTCAATTTAATTAAAGATTTTGCTAAATATCCTGAGTTAATTTGGTTAAATAAACATCATTTAATTCCGCCTCTTACTTTAATGCTGTTTGTGTTTTTTTTAGGTGGATATGTTAATGCAACTAATGCAGGAGTGGAACAAATAACATTTATGCAAATTGTAAATCATGGTTGGTCTAGTTTAATAGTTGGTTTCTTTTTGAGTACGGTTTTATTGTTTCATGGTACGTTTTCAATTAACTCTTTAATGCACATGATAGGTAAAAAACGCTATAAAAGTAATGATGAGTCAAAAAATAGTGCCATTTTAGCATTAATCACCTTAGGAGAAGGGTGGCATAATAATCACCATTACTATCAATCAACTGTAAGGCAAGGGTTTTATTGGTGGGAGTTTGACATTACCTATTATATTTTAAAAATTATGTCGTGGTTGGGCATTGTTTGGGATTTAAAACCTGTACCTAAACATATAAAAGATTCAAGAACTAAGGAAGAGGCTAAGGAATTAAAAAAGAAATATATTAATTTAGCACACAAATAAAATTAATGGGAATTTTTAAACTAATTTTACTGATTATTTGGTCGGTATTTTGTATTTCGTTGTCTTTAATTGTGTTACTGTTTACGTTTAACCGTAAATATCCTTTAATGATGGCTCGTACTTGGTGGGCACCAGGTATTTTATTTGTTTTGGGAGTTAAACCAAAGGTTAAAGGTATAGAACATATTGATAAATCTAAAACTTACATTATTGTTGCTAACCATTCGTCTTATTTAGATATTCCAACCTTATTTAAAACGCTACCGTTTAATATTCATTTCATAGCCAAAAAAGAATTGAAAAAAGTACCCTTTTTAGGTTGGTATATGTGGGCAACCGATATGATTTTTATAGACCGTAAAAATACAAAAGAAGCCAAAAAGAGTTTAGATGATGCTTGCGAATTAATCAAAAAAGGAAAAACTGTTTTAATTTTTCCAGAAGGAACGGTTAGTGAAGACGGTTCGATTAAAAGATTTAAAAAAGGGGGCTTTCATATAGCAAAGCAGGCTGGGGTAGAAATTTTACCTGTAGCACATAAAGGTACAAATTTGGTTTGGCCAACTGATTCAAATATAAGATTTAAAAAACATTCAATTAATGTAAATATAGGACAACCAATAAATGTTAATGCTTTTAAAAGTGTTGATGATTTAGCTGTTTACGTTAAATCGGTTATTGAGGAGTTGCATGGTTAGAATTAGTTGATTTTTAATAATATTTTTAGCTCCTTTTTACCTCTAGATTGAATACCAGGTGAAGAGTTTTCTTTAAGTAAAATATTAAGTGTTTGAATCACTTCATTTGTCAATTCAGGATATTGTTGGCAGTATCGGCGACAAATGGTAATTGCAAATGCTTTTACCGCAATGGGCTCTTGATTTGAAGTTAAGTAAGTTAAACAAATATTAAATAATTTAGCATTTTCAAAAGGTAAATTTTTATAAAATTGTAAAACCCTCAAAATATTTCTTTTTACGGCATCAATAGGATTTGAATTAAGATAATTAATAAAAGTTTGTATATAAGGTTTGATGAGTTGAGGTTGTTTTTCTCCAACAATACCAATTACATTACTCGCTCTCTGAACCAATTTGTATTCAGAATGTAGAAAAATGGTTATAATTTCATCAAACTTTTTTTGGCTATTATTTATATCATTAACAATGATTAGCGTGTTTTGTTTGGTGTTTTCTTTTGCTAATTGTGATTTATAATTCATTTAAGGATTATGCTTTATTACTTGTAATACTTCATAAGTATCTACATCATAGACATACGATAAAAAATGAATACTATCAGTAGTCACATCAGCTGGTAACACATAAGCGTAATCTGTTTGAAAAATATCTCCAGATTTTGGATTTGTTACTAAACTTTGCCCCCAAGCTTCACCATCAATACATCCTAAAAACACATTGTGGTGGTGATAAAACTCTATGTGAGTACTGCCATCAATTTGCCAATCAATAATTTGGTTATCAATGACGTAAGTTACAATATTAAAATTACCTGCCATATCATTTAAAAATTGAGACTGGACATGTAAATACAAACCGTTGGATTGAGGATAGTAATTACTTACAGCTTGCATATTAACGGTTAAGCTATTTTGTGTTAATAATTCATCTACTTTCGTTTGCCATTCTGAATGATATTGAAACATAGTGCCGTTAAAAGTATGTCGGCTGATATTCCCAAAAGGATTACCAAAAAATCCATAGGCAGTTCCAAATTTTACACCATACTCTGTACCTTCTGGTGTAGTAAAGTCTCTACAAAATTGAGCGTTTGGATTTGTGCCACAATCAGTATTAGTGGCTTGAAAACTATTATCTCCTCCAGCACCCGCATGAATACTTGCAACAAAAACTCTGTCTGGATTAGCATCTTCAATTCCTTTGGCTACAACAGCTGCTGCAGGGCAGTTAGGACATTTGTGTCCAGTGTAATCTTCTAATAAAATGTTTCTATTGGTGTTAGTGTTAGCTGGAAAGTTAGGCCATGGATAATCAGCCCAATTACCATCAGTATATAAAGTAGTGTCAATATCAATGACAGGTTTAACTGGTTGTTCAACTTTGTCGCAAGACGCCATTGAAAAGATATATAACACTGCAATAAATTTAAAAATATTTTTCATCATACTGTTTAATTTAAAAACTTGAAACAAAAGTTAAAGTTAAGCCATTAGTGGCTGGTACATTTCTACACACCCCTCCTACACAAAAAATCCCTGCTCTTTGTCGTCCATAAGATACAATAAATCTACTAGACCCAAATAAAAATCCAGCAGAACCGGTTAAGTAATGTAACCTGCTAGCTTCTATTTCATTGCCATAATTGTATTGGTCAATTACTGAAAAAAACCATTTTGGAGAGATATTGTATTCCAATAATAAAGTTGCCCAATTACCTCTATCTCGTTTAGTAAACAAACCTTGAATTTCGGTTCTTAAACTATGTTTTCGGTTAAATTTATAGGTAAAATCAATGACACCTATGTGAGAGTCAATATAAGTTTGTTTGTCATGTAATTTTGTAACTTGATTAACATCATTATTAAATCTAAAATTAAAATATTTTAATGTCATTTTAAATTTTTTACTAAATTTTCGTTTAATCTCAACATTAAAATCTTTTAAAAATAAGGAATCTGAATAAGCAAACGGTGTTGTAGTATAAAGTACTCTTGATACTGTGTCGGCATTAGAATAATCTCTGTTTGGTGCTAAAATAATTACATAATTAATATTGATAGATGTCCCATACTTTCCACCTAATTTTGTTTTTTTAGGTATTTTATACATTACATCAGCAGAAAATGATACCTCTCCGTTAAGATTAGTTCCGTAAGGATATAAAGTTGATGCTAAATTATAAGAGTGAGCCTTTGTTGATGCAGGTAAGTAGTTAATGTTTAAATCTGTTAAGGTGGCGTCAGGGTCAACTCTATAGCTCATATTGTCAATAGATTTTGCCTGAAGTATAATTCCTAGCCCTTTTTGAGAATAACCTGCGGTAATTAATGAACCAAACCCATAATTATAGATATAATTATTATTTAAAGAAGGATCTTGCTCTTTAATGACATGTTCACCTTCCAAATAAAAATTTTTGTACCCTATTTTTATACGACCACCATAAGTACCTACATTGTTTGGCATATTGTACAAAGGATGAAATGCTTTTTGATTTTTACTAACAAAACTACCACCAATAGTTAGGTTAAGTTGATTTGATGTAAGAGGGGAGATGATTGTATTTACAATTTTTGTCACAAAATTAGAATCCGACAAAGGCTTTATGATTTGATTCAAATTAATTTGCCCATCAATACCTCTAACAAAACCATCAGCATTAATTAGTTTTCCTTCCTTCAATTCATACCTCATTTTACCGTAAACAGCTTTTATTTCAACGCCAGGATGAGGTCTAAATCTAATGTTAAGTCCGTCTAAAGCATTATCAACTCCCAGTTGTCTAGCTTCATACGAACGCAGTGTCATTCCTGAACCGAATTGTTCATAAAAATTACCTACGGTTACATCAATCATTTTATTTGAAAAGCCAGCATATTTATATCCAATACCAGACCCTGAATACCTTGCAGGGTAACCTAAAATAGAGGGCATATAAGATTCAAATCTAGCACCTGCTCTAAACCCTTTTAAGTTATAATTAACATAAGTGTATGAGTTGAAGGTTGTTTTAGATTCAGGTTGAATAGCACCAATAATTGAATCATTATTCAAATATTGAAATACATTTTCAGTATTTCCTGTTACATTAGGTCCCAAAGTTTGGGCATAAGCTAGACCATTAAACAATAAGATAGATAATAAAATCTTTTTCATTAAAAATTAGGATTTGGGTTATAAAGGTATGATTTTTATTTAGATATTTTTAAAATTTGTTCATACAATTCTTCCTCATCACCTGGTACAAAATTATTGTGTGAATAGACAATTGTTCCATTTCCATCTAACAAAAAAGTGTGAGGCACATAGTTAACCCCCATGGCACGTTTAAAATCACCATTGGTGTCTAGCCAAATATCATATTCCCAACCACTTGCGTTAACAGTTGGTTTCACAGCATTAACAGTTCTTTGATCGTCAACTGAAACGGCTACTAACTTTACACCAGTTTCTTCTTGCCAATCTTCATATTCATCAGCTATGGTGTTGAGTTCTAATTTACAAGGTTTGCACCAAGTTGCCCAAAAAGAAATAACTATGGGTTTTCCGTTATTACTAACCTTAGCTGTATTTATAGCATTTCCTGCCATATCTTTAATATTGATTGATGGTAGTTTCTTACCTTTTTCATCATCATTTTGGGTTAAACTTGTAAAAGCAATTAAACCAATAATTGCAATTGAACTTAGAATTAATTTTTTCATGATTTTATTTAATTTTTTGTTTATTATTTTCTTTAATACAAACAACAGACCAAAGATACATTTTTTACTTTATTATTTTAAATTAATAAAAAATAATTATTGTAATCCTAAATCGATATAGTTATATAAAAATAGGGTTAACCCGCAAAATTCACCACTATATTATTGTTTTTTAGTTAAATCATAGTAAATTAATCTATTAAAAACGCTTATTGTACAATTTAATAATACCCAAATTTGAGGGAGTTTGAAATTATCTTTATTCATCTGCTATATTTCAAAACCCTTGAAATACTAAGGTATTCCAGCGGATTTTAAAATTTCACATCTAAACAAAGCTAATTCCATGAATTTTTGCGGTT
>CAYQRJ010000062.1:7690-11158 GCA_964419855.1 uncultured Crocinitomix sp. | reverse complement strand
TGTTTGACTAACAGCAATGTTCAATTGTGAATTACTAATAATCAATTATGAATTACGAATTATGAATAACCAATAACGAATAACGAATAACGAATAACCAATAACTAATAACTAATAACCAATAACCAATAACCAATAACTAATAACCAATAACCAATAACCAATAACCAAATAACCAATAACCAAATAACAAATAATCATTGTTAAAAACAAATTGATTTTGTTAATACTCAACTCAAATATTTAATGTAAATTTGCGGGCAATTTAAACATAGACATCAGTCTAAATTATTCTAAATTGTATGCCAAGAGATAACAGCATTAAATCAGTACTTATTATTGGAAGTGGACCTATTGTAATTGGTCAAGCGTGTGAGTTTGATTACTCAGGTTCTCAAGCCGCTAGGTCGTTAAGGGAGGAAGGAATTGAAGTTACATTAATAAATTCAAATCCTGCAACCATTATGACGGACAAAGTGGTGGCGGATAATGTGTATTTAGAACCTCTAGAACCAGCTTCAATAGAAAAAATTTTAAGAAACCATAAAATTGATGCTGTTTTGCCTACAATGGGAGGGCAAACGGGTCTAAACCTATGTATGAAATGTGACGATATGGGGATTTGGGAGGAACATGGGGTTAAAATTATTGGGGTTGATATTGACGCCATAGAAATAACCGAAAATAGAGAGGATTTTAAAAATTTAATGTCTGAAATTGGTGTTCCAATGGCGCCTCAAACCACTGCTAAGTCATTTTTAGAAGGTAAAGAAATTGCTCAAGAATATGGTTTTCCGCTTTGTATTAGAGCATCTTTTACCCTTGGAGGAACAGGTGCTGCTGTGGTGTGGGATGAAAAAGATTTTGAAAAACATTTAACGTCAGGTTTACACAAATCACCCATTCATGAGGTAATGATTGATAAAGCCTTAATGGGGTGGAAAGAGTTTGAATTGGAATTGCTAAGAGATAATAACGATAATGTGGTGATTATCTGTTCAATTGAAAACTTTGACCCAATGGGGATTCATACAGGTGATTCCATTACTGTTGCTCCTGCCATGACGCTATCGGACACCACCTATCAAAAAATGCGTGATATGGCCATTAAAATGATGCGTTCTGTTGGTAATTTTGCAGGTGGTTGTAATGTTCAGTTTGCGGTGAGTGATGACGAAAATGAAGATATCATTGCTATTGAAATTAATCCAAGAGTATCAAGGTCTTCTGCTTTGGCATCAAAAGCTACTGGTTATCCAATAGCAAAAATAGCGGCCAAATTAGCCATAGGTTATAATTTAGATGAGTTACAAAATCAAATTACTAAAACAACATCTGCTTTATTTGAACCTACTTTAGATTATGTAATAGTAAAAATCCCGCGTTGGAATTTTTCTAAATTTGACGGCGCAGATGATAAGTTAGGCCTTCAAATGAAATCGGTAGGTGAGGTGATGGGGATTGGAAGAACATTTCAAGAAGCCCTGCAAAAAGCTTGTCAGTCTTTAGAGATAGGTAGAAATGGGCTAGGGGCTGACGGAAGAGAAGTTACTGACCAAAATCAAATTTTAGAATCATTAAAAAACCCGTCTTGGGATAGATTATTCCATATTTATGACGCTATAAAATTAGGTATCCCTTTTAAAACCATTAAACAAAAAACAAAAATTGATGATTGGTTTTTAAGACAAATTGAAGAGTTAATACAATTAGAAAAAGAAATAGAAAAATATCATATTGACAACATTCCAAAAGATTTATTATTTGAAGCCAAACAAAAAGGATATGCCGATAGACAAATTGCTCATTTACTAAGATGTTTAGAGTCGGAAGTATATAAAAAACGAGAAGAGTTTGGTATTAACCGTGTTTATAAAATTGTTGATACTTGCGCAGCTGAATTTCCAGCCGAAACACCTTACTACTATTCAACTTTTGAATTTGAAAATGAATCTATTGTTACCGATAAAAAGAAAATTGTTGTACTAGGGTCAGGTCCAAACCGAATAGGGCAAGGAATAGAATTTGATTACTCATGTGTGCATGGAGTATTGGCAGCTAAAGAATGTGGGTACGAAACCATCATGATTAATTGTAACCCAGAAACCGTTTCAACCGATTTTGATACAGCCGATAAATTATATTTTGAACCTGTTTTTTGGGAACACATTTACGACATCATTAAACACGAAAAACCTGAAGGGGTTATTGTTCAATTAGGTGGGCAAACTGCTCTTAAATTGGCAGAAAAATTAGAACGTTACGGAATTAAAGTGCTAGGTACGTCTTATGATGCCTTAGATTTAGCAGAGGATAGAGGTCGTTTTTCTCAGTTACTTGAAAAAAATAACATTTTGTTCCCTAAATATGGGGTGGTGGAATCTGCCGAACAAGCTTTAGAATTAGCAAAAGATTTAGATTATCCATTGTTAGTAAGACCGTCTTATGTATTAGGAGGTCAGAAAATGAAAATTGTGATTAATGATGAGGAATTAGAACATCATGTAGTAGATATTTTAAACGAAATGCCCGACAATCAAATTTTGTTAGATCATTTTTTAGGTGGAGCTATTGAGGCAGAGGCAGATGCAATATGTGATGGCGAAAATGTCTATATCATTGGTATTATGCAGCATATTGAGCCTGCAGGTATCCATTCAGGTGACTCTTATGCAGTATTACCTCCTTACAATTTAGGGGATATGATTATTCATGAAATAGAAGACATTACTCGTAAAATTGCTGTTGAGCTTAAAACCGTAGGGTTAATGAATATTCAATTTGCCATTAAAGATGATAAAGTGTATGTGATTGAAGCCAATCCAAGAGCGTCTCGTACAGTTCCGTTTATAGCAAAAGCCTATCAAGAACCTTATGTTAATTACGCTACCAAAGTCATGTTGGGCGAAAAGAAAGTAACTGATTTTAACTTTAATCCTGTTAAAGAAGGTTATGCTGTTAAAATACCAGTTTTTTCTTTCGATAAATTTCCTAACGTAAATAAAGAACTAGGTCCAGAAATGAAATCGACAGGTGAAGCCATTAGATTTATTAAAAACCTACGTGACCCATTCTTTAAAGAGATTTATAGCGAACGTAACTTGTACTTGAGTAAATAAAAAACTTAATATGTTATTATTTATAAGTATTAGGCAGGTTTTAGTTATTTTGGGTATAATTTTATTGATGCGCGTTATTGGCAAAGTAATGATGACAAGACGAGTCATGCAAGAGCAAGACGCCTTAAAGCAAATGGAAGCTGAAAAAGAAAAAGCCAAACGCAATTACGGAAAAACAACCATTGGTAAAGTTGATAAAAATAAAATAAGCGATAAAGATTTCACAGATTTTGAAGAGGTGGAGTGAATGTGAAATTAACACACACAGAAAAAAAACTCTGTGTATCCTCTGTGTCCTCTGTGGTTAAATTACCCACCACAGATATACACAGATTAGTCACAGAAAAAA
>CAYQRJ010000062.1:1339-7590 GCA_964419855.1 uncultured Crocinitomix sp. | reverse complement strand
TTACGCCAAAAATATAAATTACTTAGAGCTGAATTATCAGAACAACAAATTGATGATTTATCATTTGAAATTTATCAAAACTTACTTCATCATTTTAATTTACAAAATAAAAACATAAGTATATTTTTACCCATTAAAAAATTTAAAGAGGTCAATACTTGGCACATCATTAAACACATCAAAGCCAATTATTATTTACCAGTGGTTAAAGGTAAAGAATTAAAACACATTAAATATGAAGACAAACATCAACTCAAACTATCTAATTGGGGTATAGAAGAACCAACTTTTGGAAAAGAAGCCCAACCCGATTTATTTGATGTAGTTATTGTTCCTATGTTGGCTTATGATAAAAAAGGAAATAGAGTAGGGTATGGGGCAGGGTTTTATGATGGGTTTTTAAAAGAATGCAAACCTAATTGCTTATTTATTGGAGTGAGTTTTTTTTCGCCAGAGCATGATGAAATCAAGACTTATGAAACAGATATCCCTTTGCATTTTGCAGTGACACCTCATCACATTTATCAATTCAAATAAAAACAAAATATCCATAATTAACTAAATGCTTATCTTTGTTAAAATTTTTAATTAATGTATTCATCAAAAATAGTTTGGATAACAGGCGCCTCATCAGGAATTGGAAAAGCATTAGCTAAGCACTATAATCATTTAGGAGCTTTTGTGATTTTATCTGCCCGAAATGAAAAAGCATTGACAGATGTTCAACAGCAACTACCAAACCCTAATCAATCGGCTATTGTGCCTTTAGATTTAGAAAAAAGTGATAAATTTCCATTAATTACTAAGCAAGTAATTGAAAAATATGATAAAATTGATATTTTAATTAATAATGGAGGAATTAGTCAAAGAGGAGAAGCAAGTAAAACACCTCTTGAAATTGACCGGAGAATAATGGAAATTAATTATTTTGGAAATATTGCCTTAACCAAATCAGTGTTGCCTTATATGCAAGAAAAACAAGCAGGACATATAATTGTTATTTCTAGTATTGCGGGTAAATTTGGGTTTTATTTGCGTTCTGCTTATTCAGCATCTAAACATGCTTTGCAAGGGTTTTATGAAAGTTTATTGTTGGAGGAAGCTAAAAATAACATTAAAGTAACCATAGCTTATCCAGGTAAAATTAATACACCTATTTCTGTTTCTGCTCTTAATTCTGAAGGTAAAAAACACGGAAAAATGGATCATAATCAAGAAACAGGGATGTCAGCTGAGGAGTGTGCAAAAATTATTCAAGAAGCTGAGTTGAAAAATAAAAAATCGGTGTTAGTTGGCAATAAAGAGATAAAAGCGGTTTATTTAAAAAGATTTTTTCCTAAGTTGTTTTGGAGAGTTATTGCCAAACAAAAAGCAACCTAACAATATTGAATAACATTATTAATACAATCTTAAACGGAACTTTAACTTACTTTAATAAAAATGATTTATCTTTGTAGTTGAAAAGAAAATGATGATATCCTACAAGATTTTTTTAATCCTAAACCATCCTTTTCTAATAATTTTACGTTATAGTAATACAACAACAAATTATAAACCTCAAAATCTATTTTTTTTATGAAAAATAAAATAATATTTATAGCAATTACTTTGCTGTTAAGTTTTACAGTAAATGCACAATGTTTCGAAATAGAAAGTATTTTAGTTGATGCTTGTGGATCACCTGAAGGTGAAAATGAAATGGTACGATTTAAAGTAGGTAGCCAAGATTTATGTACTAATGATTTAAGTGTAACATGGGCAAATACAAATAACCCTTGGTTAGGAATCACTCAAAACGCCACAACAGCACAAATTACAGCCGATTTGAACGCCACCATAGTGTCTTGCGGATATTTAAAAGAACCTACATCTTGTGTACTACCCGCTAATTCTAAGGTGCTATTAATTACCAGTACTGCTATTGATATTACAGCCAATTCTTTTGCTAATTTAGGAGATACTTTATATGTTATTTATCAAACGGCTGGCAATACAGCTGGACATTTTGCTAATTATAACAGTTCTGGCGGATTGAGAACCTTAACCATGAATTTTTCAAATCCTCCAGGATGTACAGACCAAGTGACTTACGATAGAGGTAATTTAGTAAACATTAACGGAACAACAGGTGGAACAACAGCTCAAAAAAATGGTTCTACAGTAGTGTTTGACCCTGCTGGAAATCCAACGTATATTAATAATGGTTGTCAAGCACCAGTTGACCCTTTCATTATAGATATGACTGCAACAGAAGTTAACTCAGGTACACAAACCATTTGTCCTGGAGATGTAATTGTTACAAATGTGAATATTACAGGGACTTATCAAGAAATTATTTGGTCAGGTGGAGACGGAACATTTGATAATCAAAATGTAACTACAACCAATTACAACTCAACAATAAATGATGTTAATGATTTTTATTTATATTCAAGTGTGGTTAATGCTTGCAATGATACCTTAGTTGATAGTGTTTTAATCACTATAAACTCTTCTCCATCATTGACCCAAATAGGTCCTTTTACTACAAGTGCAGGTACGCAACAAGTACAGTCAACTATGACAGGAGGTGTTTGGACATCTAACTGTGGCGCTTGTTTGTCATCAACAGGTGTTTTTGATCCTGCAGTGTCAGGTGAAGGAACTTTTCAAATATGTCATCAAGCTGGTTGTGGGCAAGATTGTATAACTATTGTTGTTGATAATTCTTGCACAATGAGTTTGTCTATTACAGCTACTGACCCTTTGTGTTTTAATCAAAATAATGGAGGTTTTGTGGTAACAGCTAATACAGCAGTTGGAACTGTAACTTTTACAGCTACCGATCAAAATAATGTGTCTATTGGTTCAAATAATACAGGTATTTTTAATGATTTGGTTTCTGGAACGTATTACGTTAGTGTAACAGATGATTTATGTACGTTATTAGATACAATTGTTTTAAATAATCCTCCAGAAATAGAGGCATTTTACACCATTAATGATATTACTTGTCATGGAATAAATGATGGTAGTATTAAAGTAGATAGTATTCATTATGCTACAGGAGATGCCCATTATATTTGGACCATAACAACAACTCCTCCCATCACTCCAGGTGATACTAATTTTGTTACAGGATTGCCTCCAGGTACATTTACATTAACGGTTCAAGATGAAACTGCACCCACTCCTTGTCAAGTTACTTATACTGATTTAATTATACAAGATGCCGAACCTATTATTATTAAAGATTATGTAGTAACTAAAACTCCATTATGTAGAACATCTGCTAATCAAGATGCACATGGACAAATATCCGTAGCGGTTAGTGGAGGGTTGACATCATCAAATACAGGAACCGATTTTTTAACCAATAGTTATTGGCAAAATGATGCTACTGGAGCCACATGGACTCAATTTGTATATCCTGGAATTGCAGCTGGTAGTTATACTTTTTTTGCTGTTAATGAATTAGGGTGTATAAAAGATAGTACTTTTTATTTAGATTCAATTTCACCAATAGCAAGTTTTACTACAACATCACCTCAATTTACATCCAATTATGTAGGAACGGCTCCTGTAGAGGTTACATTTGAAAATAATTCTTCTAATTATGATTTTGCTAATAATGTTAATTATAATGGAAATGACCCTAACTCTGATGTAGATACTTTATTTACGTGGTATTTTACTGATGCCAATAATCAAACAGATACTTTGCATACTGAGAGTTTAAATCCAATAGTTAAAAATTACTTAACAGAAGGATTATATACCGTTTGTTTAGAGGTTGAAGAGAACTTAAATCATTGTATAGATACAGCTTGTGTTCAAATTCAGATATACGACCCTGCTGCTTTAACAGCTCCAAACGTTTTTACACCTGATGGAGACGGAACAAATGATGAGTTTTATTTTCCATCATCTGCATTGGTTACATTAACTTGTAAAATTTATGATAGATGGGGAAATAAAATGTTTGAGATGAGCTCGCCAACGGATAAATGGAACGGAACTAATTATAAAAACAATAAAAATTGTTCTGAAGGGGTTTATTTTTATGTGTATGAAGCAGAATCGAGTAATGGTACTAAATTTAAAGGGCAAGGAACTATTCAGTTGATAAGAAAGAAATAGTTGGAATTATTTACTCATTAAATAGGCTTTAATAAAACCGTCTAACTCTCCATTTAATACTTTATCAGGGTCGTTGACTGTATAATTGGTGCGGTGATCTTTTACTCGCCTGTCATCTAACACGTAAGAACGAATTTGCGATCCCCATTCAATTTTCTTTTTACCTGCTTCAATTTCGGTACGGGCTTCCATTTTTTTACTTAGCTCAATTTCGTAAAGTTGAGATTTTAATAATTGTAATGCTTTTTCTTTATTACCTAATTGTGAGCGAGATTCAGAGTTTTCAATGATGATTCCACTTGGTTTATGGCGTAATCTTACAGCCGTTTCAACTTTATTTACATTTTGTCCTCCAGCACCACCACTTCTAAAAGTTTCAAATGTAATGTCGGCGGGATTAATTTTAATGTCTATACTCTCATCAACTAACGGAAAAACATAAACAGATGAAAAAGAGGTCATTCTTTTACCTTGAGCATTAAAAGGGCTTACTCTAACTAATCTATGAACGCCATTTTCACCTTTTAAGTAACCAAAAGCAAAATCTCCCGATATTTCTAATGTTACAGTTTTAATTCCAGCTACATCTCCCGCTTGATAGTCCAATTCTTTTACCTTCATTCCGTTTTTTTCAGCCCACATGATGTACATTCTCATCAACATTTCAGACCAATCGCAACTTTCTGTTCCTCCTGCTCCTGCTGTAATTTGTAAAACGGCATCTAAATTATCCTCCTCTGCCGACAGCATATTTTTAAATTCTACTTCTTCTAAATTTTCTACGGTAACCCTATATTGTTCATCAATTTCTTCTTCATTTCCTTCACCCATTTCATGAAACTCCATTAAAACTTTTAAGTCTTCAACATAAGATTTAACCTCATTATAAGATTTAACCCAAAACTTTTTATTTCTAATCTTTTTCATCAATGCTTCAGCAGACTTGGGATCGTTCCAAAAATTTGGGTCTTGCGTTTTTAACTCTTCTTCTTGTAATTCAATTAATTTTTGGTCAATGTTTAAGTAGTTGTGTAATTCATTTACACGTTGTTCTAAATTTTTTAATTGGTCTTGAGTAATCATAATTTGAAAGTAAAGCTACAAAAATACATTTTTTTATTTGTAGATTTTTAGTTTTGCAAAAAGTTTAAACAATTAAAACTGACTTAACCGCAAAAATATTAAGAAAAAAACACACAAAAAAGCAAAAAAACATCTCTTTTTTTTAACCAAAAAGTTTTTAATCCCACTTTTTTTGCTCCTTTAACGTGTTGGTAAGTATCATCAATAAAAAAAGTTGTTTTTGGGTTTAAATTGTGGTCATTTATTATTTGCAAAAATCCTTCAGGGTGAGGTTTGCGTTTACCTATTAAATGAGAGTAGTAAGTTTGATTAAAAATATTTTCAAGCAAATTTTCATCACCATATTGTTGTTTAATAATGTGTTTAAAAGCTTTTAAGTGGATGGCATTTGTATTTGAATATAAAAATATTTTATGTCCTTTTCTTAGTTGCAGGAGTAGTTCGATTCTATCTTTGGGCAAGTCTAACAACATAGCATTCCAAGCGTCATCTATTTGCGTATCACTTAACTCAATAGATGACTGAGATTTGATATATTCTCTAAATTCTTGAGCAGATATTTTACCAGTTTCAAAGTCGTCAAATATGTGGTTTTGTTGTGCTTGACTGTATATTTTATCAATATTTTTAACGCCTAATTTTTTAAATGCTTTAATGGTTTTTTTGTAGTCAATGTTAAGAATAACACCACCTAAATCAAAAATATATGCATCAAATTGTAAATTCATTTGATAAAAGTATTAAAAATATTTTGATAATAAATAATAATCAAATACATTTGCACTCGCTTATTTACAGCGCAACCAAAAGGAATTTTATTCCGGTCCTATAGCTCAGTTGGTTAGAGCACTTGACTCATAATCAAGGGGTCCCTGGTTCGAGCCCAGGTGGGACCACAAATGAATTAAAAAACTCCTCTATAACAGAGGAGTTTTTTTTGTGTTAAAGGTTGTAGGGCGAGAAGTTTTTTAGAATATATGTAAATGTTTCATTACAGAATTTTAGATTATTATGTTAAAATTAATATTTAAACAATAATTAACTAATTT
>CAYQRJ010000062.1:0-1239 GCA_964419855.1 uncultured Crocinitomix sp. | reverse complement strand
TATTTTTAGTAATGTATTTAATTTGTTCAGTTTTTAGTTTTAGTCAGTTAGATAACTCTAAAAAATTAACATTTGGATTTGGTTTTGAGTTGTCAAAAACTAATATATCCATATCAAAAAGTAGTTTACCTACCAAAGCTCAGGTTATAGATGCTTATGGTTTTGGCTTAGGGATTTTAAGTAATTATAAATTAACAAATATGGTGTCGTTAAGTTTAAATGGTAATTTAAACTTTGTAAACTCTTATATTTATTTTTTTGATGTTAATGAAAGCCAAAATGAATATAAAATTATGCAAACTAACGTTGGTGTTTCTTCTCATTTTTTAATTAAAACCTCTACAAATGTTAATAGTCCTTATTTTATATTTGGACCTGCTGTAAAAATTCCATTATACACTAAAGAAGAAAAAAATAATAATTTGTTTTTTAGAAATAATACTTCTGCTTTGTTGGATTTAGGTTTTGGCTTTAATCAAGCCTTTAAAAATGTTAATTTTATGCCTGAATTTGTTTATTCTTTTGGGTTGTCAAATATTAATGGTTCACCTTTACTAGCAAATGTTTTATATAATCAACTGGCTATAATAATTAGTTTTAAGAATTAGATTACTGTTTAAATCCCATTTCAAAAGGCATGCGGTTAATTATTGAGCGTCCAAGTGTTAATTCGTCTGCGTAGTGGAGTTCGGTACCTACTGATACTCCTTTTAATAAGGTTGTAATTTTTACGCCTGTTGGTTCAAGTTTTTTGTAGAGGTAAAAATTGGTGGTTTCTCCTTCCATTGATGAGTTTAAGGCTAAAATAACTTCTTCAATATTTCCGTTTTTTAAGCGGTTAAATAATGTTTCAATGTTTAAATCGTTAGGACCAATGCCATCCATTGGAGAAATGACGCCACCTAGCACATGATAGACGCCAAAATATTGCTCTGTTGATTCAATGGCGAGTATATCTCTAATATCTTCTACCACACAAATTATATTTTTTTGACGTGAATTTTGCGTACAAATACTGCATTCATCATGGTCTGAAATATTGCCACAAGTTTTACATTGCTTAATGTGTTGGTGTAAGTGATTTAAAGAATCGGCAAAGGCTTTAACTTCATTTTCATCTCTTTTTAATAAGTTTAAAACTAAACGCAGTGCTGTTTTTTTTCCTATCCCTGGTAGAGATGAGAAGTGGTCTATGGCTTCTTCAAGATATTTAGATGAGGTTTTGATATGGTTATTTTT
>CAYQRJ010000061.1:0-11200 GCA_964419855.1 uncultured Crocinitomix sp. | reverse complement strand
AATTTATTTTCAGAATTACCATTTTCTTTTTTAAACTGTTCAAATTGCTTAATGGCATCATCATATTTATAGTTCTTCATTAAAGTTAAACCATAAAAATATCTAGCATAGGGAAATTCATCTTTGGGATGTTGATTGGCAGCTTCAAACCATATCTCTGCATTGGCATAATCATCAGCTTTTAAATAAGCTTCTGCTAATTTATGTATAATTCTAATTTCTTTTGGAGTCGGATTTTCTGGTGGTTTAATGGCTCCTTCATCATTAGCTTTTTCAGGCTTTTTATAATTAGTAGTTACATCATAAGCATAATACATCACATCATCACTTTCATCAATTTTAAACAGAATGAATGAATAATAATGTACAGCATAAGAATACAAACCATTCATCATAGCCTCATCTCCTTGTTGTTCTAATTTATGATTAGATTGACCAAATGACTGACTTAATGAAAGTAATACAATAAAAAAGGTGATTATTTTTCTCATTTCTTTGGGTTTTCTTATTTTATAATTTTGGACAAGTTGGCAGTGGATGAGCTTCTGGTCGGCTAAACACGTAAGTCAATGACAACTCAGATGCTCCTCTGTAATTTGAAACTGTTTTAAGAGTAGAGACATTAATATCATAACTAATTCTACCAATAAAATTAGCATATTTTCCACCTACTTCAAGCACTACAGCATCATTATCGTCTCTATATGTTCCTCCAAATAACAAAAAGAAATCTGGATCTTTCATATAATACTGTCCCATTACACCAAATGTTAATTCTTCTGCTTTTTCTTGATATTGAAAATAGACTTTAGGAGTTAAAGTCCATTTTTCATTTATAGCCCATCTTGTACCTAATTGCACTTGGCTTCTAATTGTTAATTTATTATTTTGCCCTAAAAAGGTTTCTTTAGGCATATTAAGGTGATAAAATGTTGCACCTATAAAAGGATTTAATCTTGAATTAAATTTGGCAAAAGTGTACATTACCCCTCCAACCACATCTAAATTAAAAAATCCAGTATTATTAAAATTCTCTCCATTTGATATCCCTTTATCAAATTCTCCTCCATTAGATTTTACATATTGACTGGCAAAAGTTAAAGCGTTAGCATCAATACTTTTTTGAAATCCACCAGCTTGTAATCCAAAAGACAATAAATGATTTTTTCCTAACTTTAATTTATAAGCAGCTGACAACATTATTTGTGCCACATTATAATTACCTAATCCAGCTCTAAAATTAGCTATTTGTCCTCCAAATCCCCATTTATCTTTGTTCATATCAAAAGACATTAAGCCAGTAGTAAATGGTTTGGTTGCTACTGCCATCCATTGATTTCTAAAATGCCCGTGAAATCTATAATCACCTACAAATGCACCTGTTAAAGCTGGGTTAACATTTAAAGGTGCTGCATCATACTGCGACAAGTGAAAATCTTGTGCCAATCCTGATATCGAAAATCCAAATAACAGGATAAAAAGGGTTTTTATTTTTTTATTCATATTCAAAATATTACTTTGAAATTATTATCTAATTAATGTAAAATCACCTGAGATGTCATAAGACTTACCATCTGCAGTTTTTACTTTTGCTTTATATACATAAACACCAATTGGTTGATCTTTTCCTTTTAACGTTCCATCCCAACCTAATGAATTGATGTCGGTAGTTTGGAAAATAATCTCACCCCAATTATTGTATATTGTAAATTCAAGTTCATCAAACACTCCTCCTAACACCATAATGTAGTCATTGTTTCCATCTCCATTAGGAGAAAATGCGGTAGGTACATCTGGTCCGTAAAGTACATTAACCACTTTTACGATTGTATCTTTACAACCTGCTGCATCCATTACAATTAATTCCACATTAAATGCTCCTGCATCATTATAAGGATGAGTTGGATTTTGAACAATTGAAGTATCTCCATTAAAATCAAAATCCCAATGCCATGACACAATTGTAGAATTTGATGAAGTTGATAAATCTGTAAAAGAAATATCTTCATCTACCTCAGCAAATTCAGGGTCGTGAGAAAAATCAGCAACAGGAGCTGGAAAAATTTCTTGATTAACCGTTAAAAAGTTTGAACAACCAAAATCAGATACAACAGTTAAGGTAATATCATAATTACCTGCTGTTCCATACTGATGTAGAGGATTTTGTTCACTTGATGTTCCTCCATCCCCAAAGTTCCAACTCCAAGACGCTATTGTTGTATCTTGAACTATTGTAGAATCAATAAATGTTGCGCCATACAAACAAGGTTCTGGAATACTAAAATTAACCTCTGGTAAATAATGAACTGTTATTGGTTTTGTTAACGTATCCATACAACCATTTTGAGAGGTTACCACCAAAGTTACATCAAACACCCCTCCATTTGAAAAAGTATAATTAGGATTTTGAGTTGTTGAAGTTTGTCCAGTTTCAAATGTCCAATTCCAACCTGTAATAGGCTCAACACTTGTTGTTAAATCCGTAAAATTATTTTGATTACCTTGACAAACCTCTGTTGTTGAAAAATCTACAACAGGAGATGGAATGATAACAATATGTGTGGTATCGTTTACCACTTTACATCCTCCATTATCTAAAGAGTGAAAAGCTATATCAACATAACCATTAGTTATATCTGTTGGACCACTAACAAAAATTGTGGTAGATGCTGTATCAGGATTAAACGCTCCATCACCAGTCACATTTTCCCACCAACCGTTATTGGTTGTTGAATTAGAGTTTAAAATAATATCATAACCTGCACAAGAAGTGTCGGTAGATGTAATATTAACAGTTGGGGCTGCATTAAAATGAATGGTTACAGAATCTGTTGCATTTGGACAACCTGAATTATTAACCGTGGTTAAATAAAGCGTTACAGAATCAGCAGCTACATCTGCAACTGTTGGTGTATAAGTTGTAGTGTCGGAATTTACATTACCAAAAGTTCCTGTACCACCAGTTGACCATACAGTTCCTACTGCATTTTGAGCAACACCAAACACTTCTTGATAAGCAGAATCTGCACAAACTTGGATATCAACTCCAGCATCAACTATTGGGTCTGCTAAATAAGTAATAACTATTGTATCTTTAACAGCCGAACAATATCCATTCCCTGTTGATTCTAAATACAATTCAACCGAACCATTATTAATATCATTAATACTCGGATTATAAGTGGCATTTAATTGGGTATTGCTTAATGTAAACACTCCATCTCCAGAAGTTGTCCAAATCCCTCCATTGGCATTAGTAATAAACCCGTTTAACTGCAAGGCAGGTGACGCCACACAAACTGCCGTATCAGCACCAGAGTTAACCGTAATTTCACCTTGAATATGTAAAGGTTTAGTAATCGTATCTGTACATCCAACAGAAGTAGTTACAACCAATTGAACATTATAATCTCCACCATTAGGATAAGAATGAAATTCATTCTGGTTTAAAGAGGTACTTCCATCTCCAAAATCCCATTCCCACTGTGTTAATGTTGCTGCCGCAACAGAATTATCAGTAAAAGTAACAGTTGTGTTGGCACAAGCCGTATCAACCATAGTAAAGTCGGCCGTTAATTCTGAAATGTTTAACACATAAGTATCCATTGATTGACAACCCGTTCCATATTGAGCATATAAAGTTACTGTATATGAGCCAAAAGAACCATAAGTAAAAGTAGGTTCAAAAGCATTACTTGTATCTGCTGGATTTCCTGTTCCAAATTCCCAGTGGAAATTAGAAGCTGCGGGGTCACTTAAATTAGAAAAAGTAATATCTAAACCACTACAGGCATCAACGTTTCCAATATTGGCTACTGGAGCATCTTTTATATGAATAGGTTTAGTAATACTTCCTGTACACCCTAAATCTGACCCTACAGTTAATTGAACATTATAATCTCCAGCAGTAGAATATCCGTGTTGAGGGTTTTGAGCTGTAGATGAACCTCCATCTCCAAAGTTCCAACTCCAGTTATTCACATTACCGTTAGAAACAGTAGTATTATCCACAAAATTGATTAAAGTATTGGTACACATAGTGTCAGGCATAATAAAATCAGGGATAAACTCAGTTAACATAACACTAATTGTAGCAGTATCGGCACAAGCAGTACCATGTTGAGCTACTAAACTTACATTATATGTTCCGTAAGAAGAATAAGTAAAAGAACTATTTTGAGTATTGGCAGTATCAGCAGGAAAGCCAGTACCAAAACTCCACCAAAAACCTGATGCTGTTGGGTCAGAAGCAGACGTAAAATTAACTGTTAACCCATTACAACCATTTAAAGGTACAATACCCGCTTGTGGAGGAACTCTTACGTGAATAGGTTTAGTTAATGTATCTACACACCCTTGATCTGATGACACTATCATTTGAATATTATAATCTCCTGCTGCTGAATAAGAATGATTGATTGGATTTCCTGATGCTGTACTGCCATCACCAAAATCCCATTGCCAACCATTTACAGTTCCTGTTAATGTGGTGGTTAAATCGGTTGCCGTGAAAGTTTCGCCTATACAAACAGTATCTGGAAAAGTATTATTTGGAGTCATTCCTGAAACTATTAAAGTATAATAAGCCGTGTCGGCACAAGCTGTACCCGCTTGAGCGGTTAAAGTAATGTTATAAGTTCCCAATCCTGGGTAAGTATGAGTTGGTTCAAACGCAGTTGAGGTTGGAGACCCATCTCCAAAATCCCAAATAAAACCATTTGCACCAGCACCAGAGGTATTGTTCATTTGAATAGATGTTCCAGCACAACCGTTCATTGGTCCAATACCTGCTTGTTGCGGAGGGGGACAGTTAACTACATTAAACTGAAAATCTCTTGTAATCCTTCCTATTAAAACGCCATTTCTATATTCATCAATTTGAACACCAACCACGTACTGTCCAACAGCTACTGGTGAACCAGTCATTAAACCTGTAGTTGGGTTAATAAATAAACCTGGACCACCTGTATTATCTAAAGGACTAGTTGCACTATAGCCTGGTAGCCAAACTACATCAGAACTTTGCCAGTTATTAGGTGGTGTAAATGCATTGTTGTAACCAATTTGGTCATAGTAATTGGTTTGGGCACCATTATGCGGTGTATAAAAAGAGTAAACCAATGAATCTCCATCCGCATCAGTTGCACCAAAATCTAAATTCAAATTTTGTTGGTTACATACAAAAACAGGTGGAAAATTAGAAATAACTGGACTAGAGTTTGTTAAATAAATATTATTATCTGGAATATATGTATAAAAAGTCTCTAACATATTTAATGGATTTTGTATATTTAATATACTTCCATTTCTACAACAAATTTGACAATAAGCATGATAACCATTTACACCTGGAGGCAAATTAATAATCTTTGAATAAATAGCTTCTTCAACACAAATACCTGGATCTATAGCACAAGTATCTAAAGGTGGATTTAATGTGTCTCTTGACAACATTGGGAGTGTTACATCCATGAAAAACGTTCCATCACCTTGATCTATCCTTACAGTTTGTGTAGCACTAAATTGAACACTAGCAGGGTCACAATCTCGATAAAGATTTACCGTAAGCTTATAGGATGCACCTCCTAAATGAACATAAGTCACTTCTCCCCCTACAATATGGGTAGAAAAAGCAAAATAAGACATCATTAAAGCAATAAGACTAAATAGTATTTTATTCATAATGGGTAGTTATTAATTCAATTCTAATTTACGAAATTAAACTTTTTTTTTAAATTATAAAAATTTTTTGCGATTTATCTACAAAAAATAAATTCTAACAGATAATATTTGGCTGTTAAACTAAATTTTATTATTTTTGAAAATTATACTTTAAAATAAAAACCAAAATTATGATAAAAACAACTACTCTACTGTCCTTTTTATTACTTTTTTATAGTTCTACCTTAATGGCTCAAATTAATATACAATGGGAAGCCAGATATAATAATGTAAACAATGTTGACCAAGCTGAAGATTATGCGCTAGATGCATCTGGAAATAGTTATGTTACAGGAAGTTCATATAACGGAAGTGATTATGACGTTGTTACTGTTAAATATGACAATAACGGAAATCAATTATGGGTTAATACTTATGGTGGGGCTGGTTTAGACCAAGCCAAAGCCCTTACTATTGATAATAACGGAGACATTATTGTAACTGGCGCTAGATATATTAGTGGAAGTGATTGGGATATTTTTGTATTAAAAATTAATGGCGCAACAGGTACTCAAATGTGGGCTACCATTTATAATGGTTCTAATTTGTATGATATTGGAAATGATGTGGCTGTTAATAGTAGTAATGAAATTTATATTGCAGGAAACTATAATTATTCTGCTACTGATTTAGATATGATTATTATGCGTTATTCTTCTGCTGGAACATTAATGAGTTTTGATTCTGGTGGAGGAGGTAATTCTGATGAAGGTTTATTTGTTGAAGTTGATGCTGCAGGAAATGTTTACTTGGGGGGAACAAGAGAATTTACTTCTGGTTCAACTTACTTTGATTTTAGAATAATGAAATATCCTGCTAATGTTGGTGCAGGACCAACTTGGACATCTTACGGAGATTCAGGATTCAATGGAATTGATGCCCCTAACGCTATGGCTTTAGATGCTTCAGGAAATATTTATATAGGTGGTCAAGGTTTTACAAATACCACACAAAAAGATGATTATCTATTATTTAAGTATGACAATAATGGTAATATGGTTTGGAGGAGATTATATTCAGGTAGTGATGGAAACAATGACAAAATTAATGCCCTTACAGTGGACGGATCAGGGAATTGTTATGTAACAGGAAAAGTTAAATCAGTAGGCACAGCAGAAGATTTTATGACCATTAAATACAATTCTATAGGCGATACTGTATGGACTAAAGCATATACTACTCCAGGTTTAGGATTAGATGAAGGAACAGATATCGTTTTATCGCAAGTTTCTGGTGTTTATGTTACAGGATACAGCTACAACAGTAGTTCAAACAACGATTATTATACTTTAAAATACAATACGGTTAATGGTAACGAAATATGGGCTACACGTTTTGATGGTCCTGCTGGAAATAGTGACAAAGCTGCAAGAATGGCAGTTGATGCAGGAGATAACATTTACGTTTCGGGAACAAGTAATGGTGGAGTAACCAACTTAGATTATAGCACCATTAAATATTGTCAGTTAGAAACCATTGCGCCTAATGATACAGCTATATGTTTAGGACAATCTGTACAATTAACTGCAACATCTACTGGAGGGAGTTTTCAATGGTATGCTGTTTCAGGTGACCCTATTTCATCTTTAAGTTGTTCAAATTGTGCTAATCCTATTGCTACCCCTACTACCACATCAACTTATGCTGTTAGTAGTACTAGTGGCTCAGGTTGTGTTGATTTTGACACAGTTACTGTTACTGTTAATTCTATTCCAACACCAACAGTTTATAATGATGGTCCTTTAGCGTTTTGTGTTGGCGATTCTGTACATCTATACACTGATTCCTATTCAGCTTATTCATGGAGTAATGGAGATATAGACAGTGTAACCACTGCTATGTCTGCTGGAACTTATACTGTTACTATAACAGATGCTAACGGATGTCAAGCGAGTGCTAACGCTACTGTAACTAATTACAGTTTACCCAATGTAAACGCAGGAGCAGACCAAACTATTTGCCCTGAAAATACCGCTCAATTAAATGCTAGCGGTGCAGTAAGTTATGTTTGGGACGTTGACCCTACTTTATCTCAATTACTTATACCTAACCCTGTTGCTAATCCAACCACTAACACAACTTATACTGTTACAGGAACTGATGCTAATGGCTGTTCTGCTAGTGATCAAGTAACCATTAATTTATATACTTCTCCAGTTGTTGATGCTGGCTCTCCCACAACAATTTGTGTAGGAGACTCTACTCAATTGTCAGCATCAGGAGCTATTAGTTATGTTTGGGATGCTAATCCTACATTATCTAATGTTAACATTGCTAATCCTTGGACTTATCCAACTACTCAAACTAAATACATTGTAACAGGAACAGATGGTAACGGATGTACCGCTAGAGATTCAGTTATCATTTCAACCAACGGACTACCTAATGTAAACGCAGGCGTTGACCAAGTGATGTGTACTGCTGATTCAGTTCATATTTTTGCTACTGGCGCACTCACTTATTTATGGCAAGCCGACCCTACACTATCGGATATTAATTCATCAAACCCATGGGCAACTCCTTCAAGCACCACTTCTTACATATTAGAAGGAACAGATATTAATGGATGTAAAAATACTGATACAGTTGTAGTTTCTGTTAATCAATTACCCAATGTTGATGCTGGTACAAATACAGGTATTTGCCCTGGTAGTTCAGTTCAATTAAACGCAACTGGAGCAACAAGTTATTTATGGACACCATCATCAAGTTTAACTCCAATTAATGTGTCAAATCCAACTGCCACTCCTACAGTAGGTGAATGGTATTATGTTCAAGGCACTGATGCAAATGGTTGTAAAAATAACGATTCTGTATTTGTTGACGTTTACAGTAATCCAACTGTTGATGCAGGGCAAGATGCAGCGATTTGTATGGGAGATTCAACTCAATTAACAGCCTCAGGTGCTACAACTTATGTTTGGCAATTTGATATGTCTTTGTCTCAATTAATTGGCGCAAGTGTTTGGGCAACACCAACCACACAAACAACATACAATGTAACAGGAACAGATGCTAATGGGTGTACAGGAACAGCCCAAGTTACCATAACGGTTAACCCTCTTCCTGCTGGACCAAATGTTACTCACGACAGCATTTATCTTATTGCTGATGTTTCTACTGGAGTTCAGTGGTACTTAGATGGAAATATACTAAATGGAGAAACTAACGATACTTTGATTTATACTAATTATGCTAACGGAAATTACACCGCAGTTTATACTGACGCTAACGGTTGTATGTCAGATACAACTCAATCAGTTAATCCTGGTGGAAGCGTTATTATAGTTGATGTGGGCGTTAAAGAAAATCAATTAATTAATGTTAGCATATACCCTAACCCTTCTGTTGATATTGTAAATATTAATTTAAACACCAATATTAAAACCATTAATGTGTATGATTTGAATGGTAAATTAATCATTTCTAAAAACGGAAACAATCAACCATTGCAACAAATAGATTTAAGTGAACTACCACAAGGCAATTACTTATTATCCATAAATAGTGATTTAGGTGTAATTACCCGAATGGTTATAAAACAATAAACTTACAACAGCCCCAACTTGTTGGGGCTGTTGTAATAATTTTAACTTTATTAAGTTTAGATACGTCATTTGATTATTAATACACAATTAAATACATTAACACTTTCAATTTAATCCCGCAAAATTCACCACTACATTAATACCACATAATTAAAACGCAATAAATCAAATTGTTAACATACTTTATTATGCAATTTAATAATACCCAAATTTGAGGGAGTTTGAAATTATCTTTATTCATCTGCTGCATTTCAAACCCCTTGAAATACTAAGGTATTCCTGCGGATTTTAAAATTTCACATCTAAACAAAGCTAATTCCATGAATTTTTGCGGTTAATAAAAAACTAATTCCTTTAATTTTTATGGTTAATAGTATAATTATTTCGGTTTTTTTGAGTTAGTTTTATGGAGTGAAGTTTTGTTTAATAATTATATCCGTTTTATCTGGCTTGATGTTAGAAGCTCAAGCTCCCAAAGTAATTGTTTTTCATATTGATAACAAAACAGATAAAATTAATGTTAAAACTGATTCTGTTGATTACAAAACAATTAAACAACAAACATTTTTGAAATATCAATTACAGGGCTATATTGGGTTAAGTGTTAAAGATTCTGTTTGGATTAAAAACAAACTACATTACACCCTAAATTTTGATACACATTTTAAACATGTTGTATTAAGTCATCAAAATAAAAAAACGGTGACAGATATTGAACAAACGCCTTATCAAATTAATAAACAATTAATTCAACTTGAAAACTCAGGATTTCCATTTGCCCAAATTAGTATTACCAATCAAAAATAGAAAAAAACAAACTTGTTTTAGAATATAAAATAGATTCAGGTGCTTTTATTGTTATTGATAAGATACACATTAAAAGTCAGGATAAATTTAACAAAAAAACCATTTTAAACTTAATAGGTTTGTCGGTTGGTGATGCTTATAACGAGAGTGCTTTAAACAAGGTAGGGAGTATTTTAAGTGCTTCTAAACTTTATTCGTTGCTAAGGGCGCCTGAGGTTTTGTTTTATAATGGAAAGGCCGAAATTTATATTTATATAAAAAAAGAAAAATCGAGTAATGCTGATGGATATGTGGGGCTTTTACAAGATAAAAACACACAAAAACTAAGTTTAAATGGCTATGTAAATTTAAAGCTAAAAAACACACTAAATAGAGCAGAGTTATTAAATATGAATTGGAAAGCCAATCCTGATAAAACTCAAAAATTAATGATTAATATTGATTATCCCTTTTTATTTAATTCACCCTTTGGCATTAGTAGTGATTTGAATTTACATAAACAAGACACTACTTTTGTGAGGTCAAACTTTATTTATGGAGTAAATTACAAACAACCCTTTTTTAAGGTGGGCATTTTTAATCAGTTAGAAAATTCTTTTTTAATTGACACCAATTATCAAAAAGAGTTCAGGTCATATTCTAAAAATACGTTAGGAGTGAAATTTGAAATTAAACCCTATTTTATTCGGAAGTTAAATTTTTATAAACCAAAACTGGAGGTATCAACAGGTTTTTTTAAATATAAATCCGATTCAATAGTATCTAATACCAGCATTAACAACATTAAATTTTATTCTAAATTAAGTCAACAATTTAAGTTTTTAAATTATTTTTCGTTTAACAATTATGTGTCTTATCAATTTGTGGAATCGGGATATGAGTTGAGTCGTAATGAATTGATTTATTTTGGTGGTTTAAAATCGTTAAGAGGGTTTTATGAATTGGAATTAAATGGCAACAAGGTGTTGATTGTTCAGAACGAAATTGAGTATCAACCTTTGCCTATTTTGTCTTTTAAAATACTTTATGATTACTCAAACTACAGTCATTTAGGGCAAAATTTCACCAATAGTTTTGGGTTTGGATTTGGATTGCTTAACACCAATAGTAAACTTGAAATTATT
>CAYQRJ010000060.1:0-11238 GCA_964419855.1 uncultured Crocinitomix sp. | reverse complement strand
GTCATTAATTCATCAAAAACTTTATGGTAACAAATCATTATCTAGCGTTGATTTAAAGGATTATTTAACTGAATTAATTGAAGATATAAAAACTATTTTTGCCCATAAAAAAAATATAAAACTTAACATTGATTCTAACTATAATGTTGGCTTAAAAACCATTGTTCCTCTAGGACTATTATTTAATGAACTTGCCTCAAACTCTTTTAAACATGCTTTTAAAAATCAAAATGAAGGAGAGATAAACATTAAAATTAAATCCAAAGTAGGTAGAGATTTTGAAATGCATTACTCTGACAATGGTCAATGGATAGAACCAGACGAGAATCACTTTAGTTTTGGAATGGAATTATTAGACATAATGACCGATCAATTAGAAGGTCATTATGAAAAAATTATTAACGAATCTGGCACTCACTTTATTTTCTTTTTAAAAGATATAGATGAAGAAAATAATGTTCCATTAAAAGAACGGTTTAATATTGAAAAATCTTAGATTTAAAACTAATTGAAATCCTTATTACAACGGAATATTTCCGTGTTTCTTTTTAGGCAAATGGGCAACCTTATTTTTTAAAATATCAAAGGCTCTTAATAATTTTTTTCTTGTTATTGATGGCATTATTACCTCATCAACATAACCATGTTTAGCAGCATTGTATGGATTAGCAAATTTCTCAGCATATTCTGCTTCTTTTTCCAACCATTTTTCTTGCGGATTTTTAGCTTCACTTATTTCTTTTCTAAAAATAATTTCAGCAGCACCTTTTGCTCCCATCACAGCAATTTCTGCGCTAGGCCAAGCATAATTCATGTCCGCACCAATGTGTTTAGAATTCATTACATCATAAGCTCCTCCATAAGCTTTACGGGTTATAACTGTAATTCGTGGGACTGTGGCTTCACAAAAAGCATATAATAATTTAGCACCATTAGATATAATGCCATTCCATTCTTGATCAGTCCCTGGTAAAAAACCAGGCACATCTTCTAACACCAACAAAGGAATATTAAAGGCATCACAAAAACGAACAAATCTTGCCCCCTTATTTGAAGAATGAATATCTAACACCCCTGCCAAATAAGCTGGTTGATTAGCAACAATCCCAATACTTTTACCTCCCATACGGGCAAATCCTACTACAATATTTTGAGCAAAATTTTCATGTACTTCATAAAAAGAATCCTCATCTACTAAATGATTAATCACTTCTTTAATATCATAAGGTTGATTTGGGTTATCAGGTATAATTGAATCCAAATCTGCTCTTAACTCATCATCTTTTTGTACATAATTAATTTTTGGTGCTTCTTCTTCACAATTTTGAGGAATGTATGACATTAATTTTTTAATATCTTTAATACATTTTAAATCATTCTCTACCGAAAAATGGGTGACACCTGATTTTTCGGAGTGAGTTGATGCGCCACCTAATTCCTCTGAGGTTACCTCTTCATGCGTAACGGTTTTAACTACATTAGGACCTGTAACAAACATAAAAGACGTATCTTGAACCATATAAATAAAATCGGTTAATGCTGGGGAATATACAGCCCCTCCTGCGCAAGGTCCCATAATGGCTGAAATTTGAGGAATGACACCAGAAGCCTGAACATTTCGGTAAAAAATATCGGCATATCCTCCTAAAGACACTACTCCTTCTTGAATACGAGCGCCTCCTGAATCATTTAAACCAATAAAAGGCACTCCATTTTGCAAAGCTAAATCCATTACTCTACATATTTTTTTGGCGTGTACCTCTGCTAAAGAGCCTCCAAAAACAGTAAAATCTTGTGCAAAAACATACACATCTCTACCATGAATTTTACCAAAACCAGTAATTACTCCATCACCTAAAAACTTTTGTTTATCTAAGCCAAAATTGTTAGAGCGGTGAGTAGATAACATTCCTATCTCCTCAAATGTTCCTTCATCAATTAATAATGAAATTCTTTCTCTAGCTGTTAATTTACCTTTTTTATGTTGAGATTCAATTCTTCTTTCTCCCCCACCTTTTTTGGCTTCTTCTATTTTTGAGTTAAGTAAGTCTGTTTTAGATGTCATGTTCTTGTTTTTAAAAATCAATGCTACTAAATTAGTATTAATACTGCTTTAAGCAAAACTTAAATGTTTATTTTTTAGATTTTGAATGTTTTTTTACTCTATCTACCATAAATCGCATTAATAATTTAGCGTCTTTTTCACTAAGTTTTTTTCCAAATGCAATGTCTTTGGTTAAATATTTAAATATTAAAGAATCTGTTCCTTTTCGCCAAAAGGCATTTTCATAATCAAAACCAAAGGAGAAAGGTTTTTGTTCTATTAGTTCAATTTTTTTGATGTTATCATTAAAGTATTTTTTGGCTTTACCTAATGAAAATATTGAATTTTTAAGGGTTAATTTTTCGCCATCAATTTTTATTAACTCTTTACCAAACAACAACCACAATAAACCGTAAACCACTTTATATTCAAAATAGAGCCAAAAACCTATAAAAACCGACAAATAAATTTTTTGATTTCTCAACACTTCTTGAGGGTCGCCTTTTATGCCTGAATTATCTATGGTGTCTAATCCAAAAAACAATAAAAAAATCATATAAAGCCCCACAAAAGTAAATCCAATAACCCAAGCTAACAAAAGTGCTTCTTTCCAACGTTCACGTTTTGGGTAGATAATTATTGAAGTATAATTTTTATCGGTAAAAGTACTGATTCTATCTCCTATCCATTTTTCCATATTGCAAAACTAAAAAAAGGAAAGACATTTGCCTTTCCTTTTATCAATAAGTTGATATTTTTTTTACCTTAAAATAGAGACTGTTCCTCTAAATTCATATTTTTTATCGTTATAAGTATCTTTGGCATGCACCACCCAAACATAAGTCCCATCCTGTACCTCATCTGTCCCTCCATAAGTGCCATTCCAAACAGCATCAGGATTATAAGATTCCCAAATTATTTCTCCCCAACGGTTAAAAATGGTTAAATGGAAATCATAAATATCAATACCTGTAATATATACTCTCCAAGTTTGGTTATATTGATCATTGTCGGGGGTAAAAATATTTGGAGCGAAAATAGTAACATCATTAACTACTTCAACTTGCCCTATTAAAGTATCATAACATTGGTGTTCATTAGACACAATCAAAGTTACAGGATAAATGGCTGGTATGCCCTCTGGATAAGTAGTTTCTGGATTTTGTTCAGTAGAATAACGTGGTGATGAACCTTGTCCCATATCCCAATTCCAAGTTATTACATCATCAGAAGATAAATCGTTAAATGTTACATTGGTTTCGTAAATGGTAGCTGGTAAAGGTAGATAAGTAAATTGAGCATTAGGATAATCATATACCTCAATATAATTAGCATAAGTGGTATCATAAACACAACCGTGAATTGACGTTACTGTCATAGTAACATCATAAACGCCTACCTCTTCAAAAGGATAAATAATTGATGGATTTCCATTAACATTTCCAGCAGAACCAAAATTCCAATTAATAGTTTGAATGTCATTTACATTAGTAGATGTACTAGTAAACTCTACTAAAACAGGCGAGCACCCATTGGTAGTATCAGTTGTAAAAGAAGGCACAATGACATTAGGAACAGAAACGGTCATACACTCTTGGTCAGTTGGACAATTGCCCTCTGTTATTTCAACACAAATTTGAGTATTGGTACTTGGTGTAAAAGTAAAAGATGTATCTGTATAATTTGTTGAATTACCATCAATGGTCCAATTTAAAACAGCAGTTCCATTCCCTCCTGTAGAATCGACTGATATTGTAATATCATCATCTGGACATATTGTTATGCTTGGGGTTAAATTAAACACATCTAAAGGATTTGGTTCACCAACAAACACATCTATTTGAGTATCAGAACAAGCATTTGTTGTTGTAGGGTCTGATGAATAAGCTATTACAGTATAAAGTCCAGCAGAAAGATTTGTAAAAGTATTAGAAGATTGAATGGTAGTTCCACCATCAATACTATAAAAATGTAAGTTATTTCCATTTACTTGTATTTCGCCTGTACTACCTCCATTACAAATATTATTTACTACAGGGGTTCCTGTAATAACTGGTTGATTAATTTCATTAACTGTAAAAGCCAATGTATCATGACAACCAAATGCATCTTCAACAATTAAGTTATGTGTTGGATTACTAACAGGTAAGTTTTGAATTGGCAAGTTTTGAAAAGGATTAGTAATTCCCTCAACTAAGTAAGTATATGGAGTAGTTCCACCAACAGTTGTAGCAGATGTGACTTCAGCATTATCTAAACCACAGTCGCTATCAGTATTAACAACAGATTGTAAATCTGGAAAATTATCATCAATAATTGTTTCATACAATGTATCTTGACAACCTAATGAATCTTGTACTAAAACTGTATAATCTACTCCTATAACACTACCACATAAAGCATTAAAAACTGTAGCGTTTTGCAATCCCCCTCCATTGATTGAATATTGAACATCATTAATATTTCCGTAAAACGTATTTGGGGTTACTGTGATTGATCCATTACACGCATTACAATCGCTATCGTCTGTAACAGCAGAAGATGTGACTTCAAAAACATTAACAGTAACAGTTGCTTCATCTAAGCATCCTATTACTCCTAACGAATAAGTAAATACATCACCAGAGGTGATTGTGTCAGGTAAAATGTTAGGATTAATGATTTGACCATTAGCATCACTCCATGTTCCACCAACATCTGGATTTCCATTTAACATAGTAAATAAATCAACCACACTACCTTCTTTACATAAATTGATTACGGTATCTAACCCAGCATTTGGTAAACCAATTACAGTAACAGTAACCGTATCAGTAAACACACATAAAGGGTGATTAACAGGTGTCATTTCAATAATATAATCATTAACGCCAACAGGTTGAGTTACTGTAGGATTAGGAATAGTAACATCATCTAAATTTGCCACAACTTGTGTCCAGTTAAAAGTTACACCTCCGTAACAATCTCCAGTTAAAGTGGCAACTGCTGTTGAAGGAGTAGAAAAATTCAATCCATCAGAATAGACTAAATTTCCTTGAGGGTCATATAAATAAATTTCATTTTCAGATTGCCAATTTCCTGTGTCATACCATTGAATATCAATTTGGTCGCCATGATTTACCAATAAAGCATAAGTAGATTGACCGCCATTAGCAACGGTGTAGTTGGTTGTAACACCATTAATGGTTATATCAACTGTATTTCCGTTCCAACCATCACCAAAAGTATCTATTAAATCTAGTACATATACACAACTTGAAGAACTTCCGTTTCCACCTAGTTGAACTGTATTTCCATCACAAATAACAGTATCCAAACCAGCATCTGGTTGCAAAGGATCTTCTACAATTATGGTTACAATAGAATCATTTGTACAACCAAAATCATCAGTAACAATATAAGTATAATTATAAGTACCTGATACAGTTGGTGTAACTGTTGCAGTATTACCATCAGGTGTAATGTTAGTTATAAAACTTCCTGAATTATCCCAATAAGACGAGTCGGCGTTATCGCCTACGTGTGGGGTAAACACCACAACATTTGGACTAGCATTAGTAAAATTAATAGACCAACCAGCCACATATCCGTCATCTGCCGCCCAATTATCAATAACAATGATGTTCCACTCACCATTAATATCACAACCAGCTAAACCGTCTAATGTTTGTACAGGAGCATAATCACCAGCAGGTAAGGTTTGACCCCAACCATTATTAGCTACCCAATCTACCCAAGTGTCTGTTGCCGTTGGTGTAAAACAATAAGTCCATGTTGTTCCAACATTTTGAGGTGGATTTACACCAGTAGGGTCGCAAGACACATTATCTGCTTGATTTGGGACACCAATTTGAGTACCACCTCCCCCTTGTTGATGAAGTGTAACTGTTCCTACCGCTCCCGGACATTGAACTTGTATTACTAAATCTCCCATATAAGAATGTTCCATATCAATACAGATACTCTGAATATCAGCTGCCCCAGTTATAGTAGAACCTGCAGGATAACCCATTACATCAATTGGCTGGAATTGTGCCACTCCAAGCTGATCCATTAAACAACCTATATTAGATGTAGAACTAAATGGAAAACCGTTCCATGTACTATCGTACAATTGAGGTTGCGCAATTAAATCTATAGATTCTCCTATACACAAAGTAGTGTCGTTGGGGAATTCATAAAAAGTAGGTGGATTAGCTACAAAAACAGACAACTGTGTTAAGTTGGTATTTGTACAAGTAAAAAAACTATTGTCGTCTGTTACTGTTAAATTAACTGTATAATGTCCAGGCGCATTAAATTGATGTTGAACAGTACCTCCTGCTGAACCAGTAGCAGAAGTTCCATCAAAAAAGTCCCACTCATAAGATGTTAAATTAAACCCTGGTTGAGCAAAAGAACCTTGTTCTTGAAATGTAACGACATCTCCCACACAAATAGCAATACTATCTGTTGCTGGTCCGCCTACAATTACACCTCCAGCAACAGGGGGAGAACAAGGAGTTGCACATGTTGCAGATGCTGAAAATTGCCAATTACCTGCATTGTTTTGAGAATTTGAAATGAATTGAATCGTTAAGCATCCAGATAAATCTTGTCCTTGAACCACAAAACCTTGTAAATCCGTCCCCGAATAATTACCTAAAAAATTTCCTCCAGTTCCTACTCCATCCCATATATTAATCACATCAACATTGGTTATATTGGGTGCAGGATTATCGTCAAAAGTATCAAGATTAAATAGATTAAAAACAATACTTATCATATCGTCATTATTTCCAGAGGCAATGGTATCTGGACAAATAGTTATGGTTACATTTTCATTATTTCCATATCCATTTCCTCCTTGACCTCCAGAATCAATAATAAAACCGTCACAAGTTGAAATGACTGCCCCATCATTAGCAGGGATATAGTTTATTGGAGTTTGTTGAGCTATTGCACTTATTGTAAAAAAAACACTAGCCAGTAAATATAATAAATTTTTCATTGCTTAATTTTTTGTATTTAAACCTGTTTGGTCAAATTCTTTCCACATTGGTTTTAGAGCTTTAAAAACTAAAACCTTTCCATTACCTAAATTATAATACACTTTTTGCTCTTTTTGTCTAACAAAATTATATTTAATAAAATTAAACGTTTCTAAATTATTTATTTCAACTGGATTAAAAGCTATTCCATTTTTATCAGTTATATTAGTAATAGGTAATAAATTTTGACCTTGAACCTCTGTTAAATTAACAATTTCATAAGCATTATCTAATTCCCACAACAAAAAATTATAATAATCTTTTCTGTATTTTAATATGTTATAAATTTCATCTCCGTGATTTTCTATTAGACGTGCATCTACATCTGCCTTAGTTTGAGAATAGCCATGACTTAAAAAAAGGAAAGCAATAGCTAGTAAAAATAGTTTCATAATAAAAAAATAATAATTTACTTATAACAAAGTAACGATTATTTTATGAATAGGTTGCTTAAAAATTGATAAAAAAACAGTAAATTATTTTAATCCTAAAACGTTTTATTATGACTGCATAACAAATTATTTACTATTAACTCTTAGTTTGTCTTTTAAAACTAACTCATAGTTATGGTATTTAACTATAAATACCGTATGATTTTCTCTTCCATTTCTATCTAAATTTTTAGGGAAATAAAAATCATTTTGTATGGTTTGAATGTTATAATTTTCTATATTAGACTCAAAATTAACACCATTTAAGTAAAGTGTACTTAAAAAATAATACCCAACATCAAATCCTTGTACGCCATAAACTTGAGGATCAGTAGCGTATTTATGTCTATAAGATAACATCATTTTTTTAGTTTTTTCTGCTTGATAATCAATGTATCTGTAAGAGGCATAGTGCTGATTTAATCTCATTCTGTGTTTTAAATCAAGGTCATCAAATTTATTCCATTCCTCTAGACCAAATACTACAATTTTCATGTTTTTAGCATAAGGATTATTGTTTAACACCTTGTTTAATGCAACTAACACACCTGCTACAAATTTTAAATTGGTTGATGGCACAATAATCACATTAACAGTATCTTTTCTTAATTTAGAATTTATATCTCTCCAGTTTGAAGTCAGTGTTAATTCTTGAATTTTAGGCGTCATTACATTAGATTTATTTTCCATTGAAGAATTATAACGTTCTCTTGCTTCCTCATACAACGCCATATCTGATGATGATTTTGGCTTAAAAATACTTATATGATGATGAGCATGATGTTTTACAATATAATCCACTGCTCCATCTATTAAGGTAATGTTTGAGGTTGTAGCTTTAAAAACATAAGGGTTTTGATACAACACTTTTGTTGATGATTTAAAAGGTATAACCATTTTAATTTGATGTGATTTACAGTAATTTGCCATATAATTAATGGTTTTAGGAACTAAAGGTCCTACCACTAAATCCATATTGTTAAATTCTGATTTAGCAAGAATTTTAGCAATTTCATTGGTATCCTTTTTTGTATCATACACATATACCTCTACATTTAACCCTGCTTTAGTTAATGAATCTGCCGCAAGAATAAATCCATGATAAAAATCAGCTGCAATTTTTGTGGTTGGATGTAATTGAGGATGTTGCCCTGGTTTAATTGGTTTATTCATATAAGATAAATTTTTTGTTAGCATTAAAGGTAAAAACAAAGCCACTTTATATTTGTCTTTTTTAATGACTGGCACTTTCAAGCTATCTTCAATTAAAATGTTTTCATCTAAAGGATTTTCAATAATATCATAGTTAACCTTTTTAACCTTTATTTTTAAAACATCTCCTTCTTTTACACTGCTCGATTTTAAGTTATTAAGTTCTTTAATAGACTGCATAGATACCATATATCTTTTAGATATAGAATATAATGTTTCGTGAGCCAATACAGTATGCTCAATTATAGAATCTTTAGGAGAAATAGATGATTGTGGATAGGTAATTGGGTCAGTAATAATTTTTTCATCTGTTATTTCTTTTTCAACTTCAGGTTGAGGTGTTGTAAGAGGCACTTTTATTGTTTGACCTATACTTATGGCTGTTTCGTTTAACTCGGGGTTTAAACTTTTTAAATCATCAACCGAACATTTATATTGTTTAGAAATTCCATAAAGTGTTTCGCCTTTTTTTACAGTGTGCTCTCCATAATAATTAGGGTTGCTTAAAGGTATAGGTACTAATATTTTTTGACCAATTTGTAAACCATCATTTAAACCATTGTTAGCTCTAACAATGTCACCAACAGGCACATCATACATTTGATGAATAGCATATAACGTTTGTCCTTTTTGAACAAAGTGTACATAATATTTTTTTCCGTTAACGGTTTCTACATCTACTTTACCCGGTTGTGCAAAGGTTAGCACCGAAAATAGTAAAGCAATTAATAAAAATGACAGTTGTTTCATAATTTAATTTTATTCCCATTCTATTGTTGCTGGCGGTTTAGAGCTAATATCATAAGTTACTCTATTAATGCCTTTAACATGATTAATAATTTTATTCGAGATTTCAGCCAAAAAATCATAAGGTAAGTGACACCAATCAGCAGTCATTCCATCTGTTGACTCTACGGCACGTAGTGCCACTGCGTTTTCATAAGTTCTCTCATCTCCCATTACCCCTACAGATTGAACAGGGAGTAAAATTGCTCCTGCTTGCCATACATCATCATATAATTTCCAGTCTTTCAATCCTTGAATAAATATATAATCCACCTCTTGCAATATCCGTACCTTTTCTTTAGTAATGTCTCCAAGTATTCTAATTCCAAGCCCTGGACCAGGAAAAGGATGACGTCCTAAAATGGCTTCTGGCAATCCCATTGAACGCCCTACCCTTCTTACCTCATCTTTAAATAACAGGCGTAAAGGTTCAACCACTTTTAACTTCATAAAGTCTGGTAATCCTCCTACATTATGGTGAGATTTAATGGTAGCTGACGGACCACCTGTTGCTGAAACAGATTCTATCACATCAGGATAAATTGTACCTTGTGCTAACCATTTTGCCCCTTCTACTTTTTTAGATTCTGCATCAAATACATCAATAAATTTACCTCCAATTATTTTACGTTTTTTTTCAGGATCTTTTTCCCCTTTTAAAGCATCATAAAATAAATTGCCTGCTCTAACGCCTTTAACATTTAAGCCTAATCCTTTATAAGATTCTAAAACAGAATCAAATTCATTTTTTCGTAACAATCCATTATCAACAAAAATACAATGCAAATTTTTACCTATGGCTTTATGTAATAAAAAAGCAGCTACTGATGAATCTACACCGCCAGACAATCCTAAAATAACTTTATCATTACCTAATTTTTGTTTTAAATCATTAACTGTGGTTTCAACAAACGCATCAGGTGTCCAATCTTGCGAACACTGACAAATATCAACAATAAAATTTTTTAATAATTGTTTACCATAAGTTGAATGATATACTTCTGGGTGAAATTGAATACCGTAAGTTTGTTCTCCTTCAACCACAAACCCTGCATACTCAACGTCATCTGTACTACATATTTTTTTAAACCCATTAGGTAATTTTTTAATGGTGTCGCCGTGGCTCATCCATACTTGAGAGCCATTTTCAACGTCTTTCATTAAAGGATTTAATTCATCAACAAATGTTAAATTAGCTCTACCGTATTCTCTAATTTTAGAAGGTAATACTTCTCCACCAAAATGACTGGCTAAAAATTGAGCTCCAAAACAAACCCCCAATAAAGGAACTTTTCCTTTGTACAATTCAACTTTAGGTTTGGGCGCATCCTCATCTCTAACCGAATGTGGACTACCAGAAAAAATAACACCTTTGATATTGTCTATTAATTCAGGAGCTTTATTCCAAGGATGGATTTCACAATACACATTTAACTCTCTTAATCTCCTTGCAATTAATTGGGTATATTGCGAACCAAAATCTAAAATTAATACGGTTTCTTTCATTTGTTTATTTAATAATCTAATGTCAATTAGATGGAATTAATTTTTGTTAATGCTCAATACAAATTCCACCCGACAAAGATAAAATAAATTAAATTAACCCGCAAAATTCACCACTATATTATTGTTGTTTAATTAAAGTGTTATAAGTCAACCTATTAAACAATTATTCTACAGTTTAATAACACCCAAATTTGAGGGAGTTTGAAATTATCTTTATTCATCTGCTATA
>CAYQRJ010000059.1:0-11299 GCA_964419855.1 uncultured Crocinitomix sp. | reverse complement strand
GTATTTTAATTAAAAAACAATAAAATAGTGGTGAATTTTGTGGGTTAACTTGGTGGTTTAGTAATAAATATCTATCTTTGCAGTCCAAAATTTGGATATGTCAGCAGATGTTAAAATATTTACAGGTAGAGCTACAAAAAAACTAGCTGAAAAAATTGCTTTATCTTACGGTAAAAACCTTGGTAACTCTATTGTTACAGAGTTTTCAGACGGAGAGTTTGAGCCCTCTTTTGAAGAAACGGTAAGAGGTAAAGATGTATTTATTGTTCAATCAACCATGCCACCTGCTGATAATTTATTAGAGTTACTTTTAATGATTGATGCCGCTAAGCGAGCTTCTGCTAATTCAGTTGTAGCTGTAATTCCTTACTTTGGATATGCCAGACAAGACAGAAAATCTAAACCTAGAGTTGCCATTGGTGCAAAATTAGTAGCCAATATGTTAGAGGTTGCTGGAGTAAGTCGCATTATGACAATGGATTTACACGCCGACCAAATTCAAGGTTTTTTTGAAATACCCGTTGACCATTTATATGCCTCAACTATTTTTATTCCTTATTTGCAAACCATAGATACAGGAAATTTAATAATGGCAGCCCCTGATGCAGGAGGAGCAAAAAGAGCCAACTCTTATGCTAAAAAATTAAATTTAGGTTTAGCCATGTGCCATAAACAACGTAAAGTAGCTAATGAGGTGGCAGAAATGACAGTAATTGGTGATGTAGCGGGGAAAGATGTTATTTTAGTAGATGATATGGTAGATACTGCAGGTACATTAACCAAAGCAGCAGACTTATTTATAGAAAAAGGCGCTAAATCTGTAAGGGCATTTTGTACCCATGCAGTGTTGTCTGGTCCTGCTTACGAAAGAATTGAAAATTCTAGTATATTAGAATTAGTGGTAACAGATTCAATTCCACTTAAAAAAGAATCAAACAAAATTAAGGTGTTAAGTGTGGCGCCATTATATGCTGAGGTGATGAAGAGTTTAATTAAACACGAATCCATCAGTTCGCACTTTATAATTTAGTATATTAATAAATAAAAATAAAAGTAAAATGAAAAAAGTATCATTGAGCGGTTCTAAAAGAGAGAACGTAGGGAAAAAAGATACCAAAGCTATCAGAAATTCAGGAAGAGTTCCTGCTGTAGTTTATGGTTCGGGTAAACAAACCCATTTTAGTATTAAACATACTGATATGGAAAAAATTGTTTATAATAAAGATGTATTTAATGTAAACATTGATATTGATGGAGAAAAATTTAGCACGATTGTTCAAGCTATTCAATTTCATCCTGTAACAGATCGCATTCAACATGTTGACTTTTTAGAGTTAGATGATAACAAAAAAGTTAAAGTTGATATTCCTGTTGTTTTAGAAGGAAGATCAGAAGGTGTAATGATGGGGGGTAGATTACAACAAGTATTCAGAAAATTAACCGTTTTTGCTTATCCTAAAAATTTACCAGAAGTAATTAATGTTGATATTACTAACTTAAAAATTGGTGATTCAATTAGAGTTAAAGATTTAATGACTGATGATATGCAACTATTAAATGCGCCTAACGCAGTAGTTGTTTCAGTAAAAATGGCTAGAGGAGTTGTTCTTACAGAAGAGGAAGAAGCGGCAGAAGCGGCGGCAGAAGCAGAAGCAGCAGCGGCAGCTGAAAGTGAAGCAGCAGCAGAATAAATTTGAAGTTTTATATATTAAAAAAGGCAACTACTTTTGTGGTTGCCTTTTTTTGTTTTAAATTTGTTTAACATGAAGTTGTTGTTGTTTACCATATTTTTATTAAATATTTTTATTAGTAGTAGTCAAACTCTAATTCCTTACAGAAAAGGTAATAAATGGGGGTATGCTAATAATCAATTAGAAATAGTAATAAAACCAAAATACAAATCTGCTGATTTTTTTTATAATGATATAGCACGGGTTGAAAATAATAAAGGTAAATACGCTTATATTAATGAAAAAGGTGAATTACTTTGCGATTTTATATACGATACCGCTTCATCTTTTAAAATTGGTATAGCTTGGGTATCAATAGATAGCGCTCAATTTTGTATAGATAAAACAATGAAAAGATCAGGATGTTATAGCATGTGTGGAGGAGCTAACGGTAGTTTTAAGTACTTTAGATGGTATGAAAAAGATGGTAAGTTTGGATTGTATGTGCCAAACTACAATTGGGAAACTGGAGAATTAATAAAAAGAGATACTATTATGCCTATTTGGGATACCGTTATTGAAAATTATCATCAATATGCGGCGGTTAAAAAAGATAGCCTGTGGGCAATTATAAATACAGCAGGAGAATACAAAACTGGTTATGAATTTTCTTATGTATCAACTAACAGATATAATTTTGGAAATTATGAATTTATGATAATGAAAAATGGTAAATATGGTTTTTTAAACTATAAAGGTGAATTATTAATAGAACCTAAATACTTTAAAGTCACATTTTTTAAGGGAGGGTATGCAAAAGCATATCTGTCTAGTAATTTTTGGGGATATATTGACAAGAAAGGGCAAGAATATTTTAAGCAAAACTTTTTTCAAAAATTACTATCTCATTAAAACAACCCTTCAACATCAGCATCATCAACCAAATTAGGCAGTGTTACTTTTAAGTTTGGTGTGCGTTCCATTTCGCGTTTAATAGCAAAAATAGCACCTTCATTTCTTGCCCAACTTCTGCGCGAAATACCATTATTTACATCCCAATGTAACATCATTTTTAAGCGTCTATCAGCATCTTCTGTTCCATCAAGTAACATTCCAAAACCACCATTAATTACTTCACCCCAACCAACGCCACCGCCGTTGTGAATTGATATCCAAGTAGCCCCTCTAAATCCATCTCCAATTACATTTTGAATGGCCATGTCGGCTGTGTATTTAGACCCATCATAAATATTTGACGTTTCACGGTAGGGTGAATCTGTTCCAGACACATCATGATGATCTCGTCCTAAGACAACAGGACCAATCTCTCCTTTTTTAATGGCATTATTAAATGCTTGTGCAATTTTAATTCTACCTTCAGCATCTGCATATAAAATACGAGCTTGTGAACCCACCACTAATTTATTAGCTTGCGCCCCTTTTATCCAAGTAATATTATCGTCCATTTGTTGTTGAATTTCAACAGGCGAGTTTTGTTTAATCTCTTTTAAAACTTCACAAGCCAAGTCGTCTGTTTTTTGTAAATCATCTGGGTTTCCACTCGTACAAACCCAACGGAAAGGTCCAAATCCATAATCAAAGCACATTGGCCCCATAATGTCTTGCACATAAGATGGATATTTAAAATCAATGCCATTTTCTGCCATCACATCTGCTCCAGCCCTACTTGCTTCAAGTAAAAAAGCATTTCCATAATCAAAAAAGTAAGTACCTTTAGCGGTGTGTTTGTTAATAGCGTTAGCTTGTCGTCTTAATGATTCTTGAACTTTTTCTTTAAATAATATAGGATTTGTTGCCATTAATTGGTTTGACTCTTCAAAGCTTAATCCAACTGGATAATAACCACCAGCCCAAGGGTTGTGTAATGAGGTTTGATCTGACCCTAAATCTACATAAATGTTTTCTTGGTCAAACTTTTCCCACACATCAACAATATTACCTTGATAGGCAATAGACACCGTTTCTTTATTTTGTTTAGCTTTTGTTACCCTAGCACATAATTCGTCTAAACCTTCAATTACTTCATCAACCCAACCTTGAGAGTACCTTGTTTGTGTTGCTTTAGGGTTGACTTCTGCTGTAACAGAAATAACTCCTGCAATGTTTCCTGCTTTAGGTTGAGCACCACTCATGCCACCCAGACCTGCTGTTAAAAATAATTTACCTTTTGTAGTTTTATCTTTTAATTTTCGGCAAGCATTTAATACGGTAATGGTTGTACCATGAACAATACCTTGAGGTCCAATATACATATACGACCCAGCAGTCATTTGACCGTATTGAGTAACACCTAAAGCATTGAATTTTTCCCAGTCATCTTGTTTAGAATAGTTGGGTATCATCATGCCATTGGTTACCACCACACGTGGAGCATCTTTATGTGATGGAAATAAGCCCATTGGATGACCAGAATACATAGTTAAAGTTTGCTCATCTGTCATTTCTGCCAAATACTTCATAGTGAGTAAATATTGTGCCCAATTCTGAAACACAGCCCCATTTCCGCCATAAGTAATTAATTCGTGAGGGTGTTGAGCCACGGCATAATCTAAATTATTTTGAATCATTAACATAATGGCTTTGGCTTGTTCGCATTTGCCTGGATATTCATCTATTGGACGAGCATACATTTTGTAATCGGGTCTGTATCTATACATATAAATACGTCCGTAATCTTTTAATTCTTGAGCAAACTCTGGCGCTAGCTCTTTATGCTGATGTTTTGGGAAATAACGTAGTGCATTTTTAAGAGCTAATTCTTTCTCTGCCTTGCTTAAAATATCTTTTCGTTTGGGGGCGTGATTAATATTGTTGTCGTATTCCTTTTTTGGTGGAATTTCATTTGGTATCCCTTGTAAAATAGTTTGTTTAAATTGCTCAGCTGTCATAATTAAGAAGATTTTTTTCAAAGTTAAAAAAAAGACCTTTAATTTATAGATGTACCAAGATATTTTTTTACTGACTTATATTAGGTCATTAGTAAAAATCACAAATAAAAAGGAGTAACAATTTGTAAACCTTTGAGGTCAGCCATCTAAGGGGTTAGATCTCCAAGGTTAGAAAGAATGAAAAATTACTTTACCTTTATAATGGTATCCTTTTTAATTTCGCTTACTACAAAAGAAGTGTGTACATTACCAATATTGGCAATTTCTGCTAGGGTTTCGGTTAAAAAATTGCGATAATCTTGCATGTTTTTTACTAAAACTTTTAATAAATAATCGTGCTCACCCGATACATGATAACATTCAATGACCTCATCTAACTGCTTTACTTTTTTTTCAAAATTAAGCAAAAATGTTTTTGAATGCTCTTTTAAAGACACATTTGTAAACACTAATAATTCCTTACCAATTTTTTTAGGGTTAATTTTTATTGAATAACCATCTATGACCCCAATTTTTTCGAGTTTTTTAATGCGTTCATAAACAGGAGTATTACTTAAATTAAGTTGAGATGCTATCTGCTTTACACTCTGACTTGAATCTATTTGTAAAATCTCAATTAATTTAGCATCTGTTTTGTCTAATTTGTAGGTAGATGTTTTTTCCATTTGAATAGTGCTTTTAAATGTTATTTAGTAATTAAAACTTCAAATTTAATAAATAATAGATTAATTTACTTAATTTTAGTATTATTAAAGATAATAAAACTATTAATTTGTATTTTTGCAATATAATAAATCTAAAAAAATAAGTTATGGACGATAAAACAATGAACCCAGAAAGCTTGATGATGTCTTATGGTTACAAACCTGAATTGTCTGAAGGTGCTGTAAAATGTCCTGTATTTAACACCTCTACTTTTGTGTTCAAAAATGCTGAAGAAGGGAAGGCTTTTTTTGAAATAGCTTATGGTATTAGAAATAAAAAAGAGGGGGAAGAAATAGGGTTAATTTATTCAAGGTTAAACAATCCTAATTTAGAAATTGTTGAAAACCGTTTAACCCTATGGGATAAGGCTGATGAATGTGCTGTTTTTGAATCTGGAATGGCTGCTATATCAACTGTTTTGCTAGAGTTTTTAAGTCCGGGAGATTTATTATTGTATTCTAACCCTGTTTATGGTGGAACAGATCATTTTATCAAGCATGTTTTAACTAAATACGGTATTCATATTCTTGACTTTGATGCTAACGACACTAAAGATGATTTAATAAGCAAAATTAAAGCCCATGAATATGGTCATCAATTAGCAATGATTTATTTAGAAACACCTGCTAACCCCACCAATGCATTAATTGATATTGAAATGTGTGGAGAGATTTGTCAATTATTCTCTAACAACGATAAAAAAGTATTACTAACTGTTGACAATACTTATATGGGACCTTTATGGCAACATCCTATTGAATTAGGAGCTGATTTAGTGGTGTATTCTGCTACAAAATATATTGGTGGACACTCTGACATTGTAGCTGGTGCTGTGCTTGGTAGCTTTGAAGTGATGGAAAGGGTTAAAGGTATGAGGACTTTTTTAGGAAATCAAACCAGCCCTAATACTGCTTGGTTAATGATGAGAAGTTTAGAAACGCTTAAACTAAGAATGGACAAGCAAGAGTCTAACGCTAAAGCAGTAGCCGAATTTATTAAACAGCATCCAAAAATTGAAAAAATTTATTACTTAGGCGAATTAGATGACAATCCTCAACAAAAAGCTATTTTTAATAAGCAATGCAAAGGTACAGGTGCTATGGTTTCTTTTGATATAAAGGGTGGCGAAAAAGAAGCGTTTGAGTTTTTAAATAAACTTAAATTGATTAAACTGGCGGTTAGTTTAGGTAGTACAGAATCTTTAGCGGAGCACCCAGCCTCAATGACTCACGCAGGTGTTGATGTTGAAGAACGTGAAGCGCATCACGTTACTGACCAATTAGTAAGGATATCGGTTGGGGTTGAAAATCCTGAAGATATTATTAACGACATTAAGCAGGCGTTAGGGTAAAATGTTTACTTCAATGACAATCCTATTCGTTTTCTATCAATATCTAAATTAATGATGGTGGCTGTAACGTGTTCATCAATGCTAATAAAATCGGTTGGGTTTTGCACGTAGGCATCACTAAGTTGAGTTTTATGGATTAAACCATTTTCTTTGATTCCTATATTTACAAATGCTCCAAAATCTGTAACGTTAGTTACAATTCCATTAACTTTTTGTCCTATTTTTAAATCGTCTATGGTTTTAATACCTGGTGTAAATTCAAATATTTTAGCTTGCTGACGTGGGTCTAAACCTGGTTTTTTGAGCTCATCAATAATATCATTGAACGTAAACTCCCCTATTTCATTTTTGTAATCATTATAATTTAATTGATTAATTAAACTTTCATCCCCTATTAAATCAGACACCTTAACGTTTAAATGTTTTGCCATTTGATTAACCAAAGCATAGTTTTCGGGGTGAACAGCACTATTATCTATGGGGTTATTTGAAATGGGTACTCTTAAAAAACCAGCAGATTGTTCAAAAGATTTAGCCCCCATTTTATTAACTGTTTTTAATTGTTCTCTTGATGTAAACAATCCGTTTTTTTCTCTGTGTTTTACAATATTTTCAGCCAATTTAAGACCTAATCCAGACACATACGCCATTAAATATTTTGAAGCAGTGTTAACATTTACACCAACTTTGTTTACAGAACTTTCAACAACAAAATCCAACGCTTTTTTGAGTTTCACTTGATTAACATCATGTTGATACTGTCCTACACCTAATGATTTAGGGTCTATTTTAACTAATTCGGCTAAAGGGTCTAATAAGCGTCTGCCTATAGAAACCGCTCCTCTAACGGTGACATCATAATCTGGAAATTCTTCTCTTGCTATTTTTGATGCAGAATAAATAGATGCGCCGTCCTCCCTAACAATAAATACTTTAACATCTCTATTAAGCCTAAGGTGTTTTATCCATTCTTCCGATTCCCGCCCTGCAGTTCCGTCACCAATGGCTATCACATCAATTTTATACATTTCAACCAATTGACTAATTTTTGCAGAAGCTTTACTTTTATCATTTTTTGGAGGATGAGGATAAACTGTGGTATTGTGAACTAATTTTCCACTTTCATCTAGGCACACCACTTTACAACCTGTTCTGAAACCAGGGTCAATGGCAAGACATCTTTTTGCACCAATAGGTGATGCTAACAATAATTTTTCTAAGTTTTTTTGAAATGTTTTTATTGATGCATCATCAGCCAACGATTTATAATGATTTTTAGTTTCGGTTTCTAAACTTGGTTGTAGTAACCTTTTATAAGCATCTTTAATGGCTTGCTTAACCAACTCAGCATTTTCATTAGCCGATTTAATATAAAACCTTTCTAACCATTGTAAAGCATAATCTTTATTGGGTTCAATTTTAACCCTTATAAACCCTTCTTTTTCTGCTCGTAAAATGGCAAGTAATCTATAAGAGGGACAATTAGACAACCTTTGATTATAATCCAAAACGTCTCTAAATTTCTGCTTGTTTTGTAGTTGTAGTTCAGTTAAAGGTTGTTTAGGTTTTATCTCTTTTGTTATTATTTGACTGTGCTCTAAAAAAGATTGACGTAATTTATCTCTTACCACATCATTTTCGTTAATCCAATCGGCAATGATATATGTTGCACCATCTATTGCTAGATGGGAATCGGGATATTCTTTACAAATAAAACGTTCGGCAGAGTAATGAGGGTCGCCATTATTTTGTTTCATAATGATTTTTGCCAACCCAATTAGCCCTGCTTTTTTTGCTTTTTCACTTTTTGTTAATCGTTTGGTTTTATAAGGCAAATAATAATCCTCTAACTTTAACAAATCAAAGCATTGTTCTATTTTAGATTTTAAATTATCGGTCAATTTCTCCTGCTCATTAATGGTTTTTAAAATAAAGGCTTGGCGATTTTCAATGTCATTAAATTTTTCAGATAACTCTTTAATTAAAGCGATTTCTACTTCATCTAAATTATTAGTTTGTTCTTTTCTATATCTAGCAATAAAAGGAATGGTTGCACCTTCATTTATTAATTTTAGTGTATTGTTAATTTGATTTTGTGTAAAAACAGTATTATTTTGAATGTATTGAACTGATGTCATTTTAATTGATTTAAAAAAATATACTGCAATAATAACAAAAAACCACAACCCCAAAAAAGGTTGTGGTTTAAATTATCAATTTAAAAAACCTTATTTCAACAAGGTCACGTGCCCTCTTACCATTTGTTTTTCATCCGAAATGATTTCTCCAAAACTAATTTGCCACACATACACGCCATCTTGGCAAATTTCGCCACCATTAAATGTACCATCCCATCCTACTTGAGCATTATAAGATTCAAACACAATTTCGCCCCAGCGGTTAAAAATAGTTAAGTGATAATCATAAGGGTCAAATCCTGATGTAAACACAGGTTTAAATACCTCATTAAGATTATTATTATCAGGTGTAAACACATTTGGTACATAAAATACCAACTCATCATAAATGGTTATTGGGTGACATATAGTATCAGTACAACCAAAATCAGATATAGCAACTAAGCAGATGTTATAAGTTGTTTGTGAAGTGGCATTAAATTCAAACTCAGGATTTTCTGCTGGAGTAAAATATAAACTATCAAAAGACCAACTATAAGTAGATGCCCCTTGAGATAAATTATTAAACTGAACCACTTGATTTCCTGTTGTTGGTAAAGCGGGAGCATAATCAAATTCGGCAGTTGGATTTGGATTAACACAAATTAAATCGGCAAAAGTTGAATCGGCTGTACAACCATTAACTGAAGTTACAGAAACATTTACATCATAACAACCTTCTAATGTATAAAGATAAGAAACAGAATCTTGATTAGAAATAATCGTTCCGTCACCTAAAGACCAAGTTACATTACCACCATTTTGAACAATGTTACCCATATTTAATAAGTTCGCTTCATAAGGCATACATCCTACACCACCACCTACAACAAAAGGTGTTGGGTCGTCATATAAAAACACCAATACTGTATCTTGAGCAGTTTCATTACATTCATCTGTTACTTCTACAATATATTGAGTTGGACTTATTACAGGAGACACCGTTAAATTATCATTAACATCTCCAGCATTTCCTGTTAACCATTGATAACTATAATCAGGAGTTCCTCCACCAGCTACCGCAGATATATTTGTAGATGTTCCTGGGCAAATTGTATCATCTGCACTGGCTACAATAGTTAAAACAGGAGGAATTGTAATTTGATATTGATAAATTGCTTGACAATTGTTATAATCAATCACAGTTAAATCCAATATGGTATCCGATTGAATGATTAAATTAAATGAATCTTGAACAGCAATTACATTTCCATTAGAACTCCAAGAATACACATAAGGTTGAGTACCACCAATAGCTGTATCAGCAACTACTGCAAAATCGGTTCCGTTACATACAATTGTATCGTTAGGTACACCTGCTATTAGTTCATCTGGCTGATATACATTGGTGGTGTAATAAGTTGTACAACCATTATCATTTTGACCGTAAACTGTGTAAAGACCAACATTTAGGTTAGGATAATTAGTTACGGTTTGATACGGTCCTCCTTCAAAAGAAAATAAACTAAGAGGTGTAGTTTGAGCTGGAATAATAATGTCAATGACTCCGTCATTATTTACCCCATTATTAGGATGACAAGACACATTGGTTACATTCAAATCAAAAATGATAGGTGTAGGGTCAAAAATGTCAAAATTTAAAGAATCTAACTGACAACCATGAGCATCTGTTAACACTACCGAATAATTATCGGAACAAACATTTGAAGCTACCGCATCATTTGGACCTGCTACATTATTTGACCAATCGTAAGTGTAAGGTGTAGTACCACCACTTGTTGCAGTAGTTATGGTAATATCACAATCTCCAAAACAGGTTGGTGTGTTGTAAATAAATTGCGTCCATGCTAAAGGAGCGGGTTCATTAACCACTATGTTTCCAGAAAGGCTACAGTTATGATTATCAACTAAATCAATGGTATAATTACCAGCTGCTATGTTGCTATACAAACCATTACCTTGAGTGGTAACTCCTCCATCAATAGAATACAAATAAGGGGCTGTACCTCCTGCTGCAACAGCATTAACTTCACCAGTAAAATCACCATTACATAGTAAATCTGTAGCACTAATATTAAGTGTAAGCACTAATGGTTCAGTTAAGACAACATTTGTTGTTGCCTGACAACCATTATTATCTTCCACTACCACATCATAATTACCATCAATTAAATTATTAAAAATATTAGATGCTTGGAAGGTATTTCCATTATCTACAGAATATTGATAAGGCGTTACACCATTAGATGCAGTGATTTCTATACTACCATTATTATTTCCATTACACAATGGGTTTGTTGTATTAATTAAATCAATTTGAGGTAGAGGGTCAGCTGTTAAAACTATGTTTTGAGTTACCTCACAACTGTTTGCATCAGTTACCATTACAATGGTATTGGCTGCTGGTAAATTGGTTATTGTATTAGCAGCTTGTAGAGGAGTAAATGTTAATCCGTTATCGCTACTTGCAGAGTATTGATAGTTTGGTGTTCCATTATTCGCAGTGATGGTTACCGTAGCATTATC
>CAYQRJ010000058.1:5920-11303 GCA_964419855.1 uncultured Crocinitomix sp. | reverse complement strand
TTTTAAATGATCAGTCCAATCTCCTTTTAAACGCATTTGTATTGGAATAGAATCTGTAGCTTTTACTATAAATGCGTTTACATATTTTTTATATGCTTTTGATATTACACTATTTTTAGAAGCGTCATTAATATATCCATCTAAAATAGTTTTTGAAGAATCAGGAATATAAATATTTAAAACTTCATTTATTTTGTTGTTTGAATTATGTTTATTACAACTAAAGATTATAAATAGTATGCCAATTAAAAAAATATTGTTTTTCATATTTATATTAAGTAAATAACAAAACTCGAATTATTTCTCAAATCTTGCATAGAGTTGATCAATATCTAAAACAAGTGTTCCAACAAAAAAGTTTCCGTTAATTTTTACTACAGAACCTTTATCAACCAACCCTTTTTTTATTAAATTTGAATAGGTTACATTTGTTAATTCAATATAAGCTTTGTCATATTCAGCTTTTTTCTGAAAAGCAGCAACACCATATTCGGTATTTTTAACATTAATATTATTTCCTGTTATTTTTGTGTCATCTTTAGCGGCAATTCCCGTTATGGCACCATCAATAAATATGTTGTTAATTTTTAAATTAGACCGTTCTCCCCCCGAAATACCTTTATCTCCAGATTTATAAATTATAATATCATTAATTTCGACAGTAGAACCTGAAAAATCTATACAATCATTGCCTGTATTTTTAAATATTGAGTTAGTAATTTTACCTGTACAAAAATCAGCATCAAATCCATCAGAAAATGTATTTGTTATTGTAAGGTAATTAATGTTAAAATGAGAACGAATAATATTTAAAGCATCCTCACAAGTATTACTGCTAATTGTACAATTACTCATCTCAACTTCCGATTCGTAAATGGTAATTCCTCCCGTTAAATTCCATTTTTTATAATGTAATGTGTTTAAACTATCGGTTGTAACATACCTCATTTTTACTAGTGGTGCTTTTAGTACTGTAATGCCATTGTTATTACCATCAGTAGATAAAAAATTAATTGGCGACAAAGAATCACCTTCACAATAAAAAGAATTGTTTACAATTAACCCCCCTCCATTAACAAAATCTATTGTGGTTGATTTTGGAATAACTACTTTGTAATTTTTAGGGATATAGATTAATTCATTAATTTGATATTTACCCTGTTTAAATGTTAAAATTGAATCTTTTATGGTGTAGTATTTGGAATTTGGATTAAACTTTTGTTCTAACTTAATTCTGCTGGTTACTCCAACTGGTTTTTTCCATTTTATAACCTTTTTTACATAAATAGAATCAGAATTGTTGGTAATTTTAAAAACGACTTTGTTTGGTTTTTTATCTAAAATTAATGAGAAATAATCTGCTTTATGATTATTTGAAAATGCCTTCATTTTTATACTCTCTTCAAAATAATTAATGGTGTCTTTTTGTTTTTTGGTTTTAAATCCAATAATTTCAACATCATTCAAATGAAAATTCTCCATTTCCAGTTCATATTTAGCAGAATCCCTTTTATGAATATAAAAATTAACCGAAATATTTTCTAAATATAAATTACTTTGATTTGGTTTGTAGTTTGATTGCTCTTTAATAAAATCACTCTCATTTAATGCTAATAAAGAGTCCCATTGTGTTTCAATAAATTGAAGTTTTGATTGTATGTAGGTTGCCCTTTCAAAATAAAAGTTTTTATCAAAATAAAAATTAGGGTATTCATTTTTTATTAAGCGTTCTCTTTTGTCAATTTTTGAATCTAAATCCTTAAAAAGATTTGCAAGATAAGTACTATCTGAATATTGCTTGAGATATGACATAAAATACCCCTTAAACGCTTGATTTAATATTAAATATTTTTTTATTGATTTTTCATTTCTAATGTTGATGCTTCTAATATTATTTAAAATTATTAATGTTGTTTTTGGATTCGTCCCAGGTAACATATCAAACCCTATTTGTTCTAATTTTTCTGTTACAGGGTTAAAATAAAACCTGCGGTTATGCCATCCTAACCCATGATATCCATTGCTAATTTCATGAATGACATAAAATTTAGCTAATGCATCTAAATCAAAAATTTGTTCTGGGTGCTGATATTGGTTTTTATATAATTCAACTAATTTACTACCCTCTATCAATTGCTGTTTTAAAACTTTGTTTTTAAGTGTTCTTTTTTTCTTAAATAAACTAATAAAACTAGCTTCAAAATAAGGTAAACTAATTCCGCTATTTTTAATGGTGTCTGGAATTAAAACTGTTTCCCAAAAACCACTTTCATCCATCTTTAAAATAGGACCTTCCCTTCTGTTTCTTTGCTCTAAAAGTTGTTTATCAAAATGTTCTTCTATGGCATATACACCTCTATTAATTCCGTTTATTTTGACTTGTAAAAAATCATATTTTGTTGACAATAAATCTTCTTTATCAAACAATTGATGCGTGAACCATTCGTGCATATAATTTCTGGTTTGTGGATGCTGAATAGAAAATGTTTTTAACCCCATAAACGCACCATTTCCTTTTATTTTAATTCGGTAGGATGGTTTTCCTAATTTTAAATGATCAGTCCAATCTCCTTTTAAACGCATTTGTATTGGAATAGAATCTTGTTGTTTAATAATAAATGCATTAACATATTGCTTATTTTCTTTTGTAATGATTTTAGCGTTAATTGCATTTTCAATATATTGATTTAATTTTGTTTTTGAAGAGTCAGGAATATAAATAACCAATTGTTTATCATAATCAAACTCAGGTATAAACCTTTGTCTTACCACTTTAAAATCATCAAAATAAGCTGTTTTTCCTCCTGCAAAAACATAAATAGATAAAGTGTCTATTGGTTTAATGGTTGTTATATCAATGGTGTGATTTAGCCATCCATTTTTAACAGGCATATTGTTAGCATAAGTTCTCGTATAGTCTCCTTTATTTGTTGCGCAAATTAATGTGCCATCAGGTTCGCCTTTTTTTTGCCATACAGAAGCATGAATGGTTTCTCCCTCTTTAATGTTATGTAATTCTATCGAAAATCCGTACTTTTCTACACTATCTATTTTTATACAATATTTTCCTGATTTGGCACACTCTGACGTTCTTAATTTAGCAGATGAAAAAGTAAATGTTCCCAAAGAATCCGTTAACTCATCTCCATTAACAAATTCTGAATTACAATTATAAATGGTTTTGTTGTTAATCTGTATACCATCCTCTTTTTTACACCCAAAAAACAACAGAATAAGCACCCCAAAAAATAAACCAAATAGTTTCATATCTCTTTTTCAAAAAAACAAATTTAGTTAAAGATTTATAAAAAAGTTACATATCATATTTAATCTTAATTATAAAATTGTAAATTTACACCTTAGAATTAATTTTTATATGGCTAAGAAACCCAACTCTAAAAACGGACTCAATAAGAAGCTTCAAAAAACAATTATTATTGCCACATGGATTGTTGCTTTTATACCCCTTTTTGCTATTGTTTTTATGTTAGAACGATCTAAAGCTAATATTCCACAATTTGAAGAGCTATCTAATCCACCAGACAAGCAAGCCTCTATTATTTATACCTCAGACAAAAAAGAAATGGGACGATTTTGGAGCGTTAATCGAAAAAGTGTACCGTTTAATCAAATCTCCCCTTATGTTATTTCTGCTTTAATTGCTACTGAAGATAAACGTTATTATGAACATTCAGGGGTAGATGGAGAAGGCTTGTTAAGGGCTGTAACCTATGCGGCTATGGGACAAAACAAAGGTGGAGCCAGTACCATTTCTCAACAATTAGCTAAGTTGTTATACACTTTACAAGATACAGCTAGAGGTGGTGTTGCTAAAAATAAATGGGACAGGTTAAAGCAAAAATTTGGCGAAAATGTTTTAGCTGTTAGACTTGAAAAAGCATATACAAAAGAAGAAATCATCACCATGTATCTTAACAACTTTGATTTTTTAAATAATGCCGTAGGAATTCAAACTGCCTCTCAAGTGTATTTTAATAAATTACCTAAGGATTTAAAAATGGAAGAAGCTGCTATGCTAGTGGGTATGGCTAAAAATCCATCTTTATTTAATCCTATTAAACATCCTGACACTACTCAACACAGACGTAACGTAGTGCTTAAACAATGGTTAAAAGACGCTGATAATCCTAATTTAATAGCTAAAATAACTCAAACTCAATATGATTCTTTAAAAGAACTACCCATTGTTTTAGATTATCAAGTGGTGGACCATAAAAAAGGAATTGCACCTTATTTTAAAGAGGTTTTAAGAGGTGAATTAACAAAAAAGTTTAACGAAAAAAATCCAGATGGTAGCTATAAATATGCTAAGAAAAACGGAGAACCTTACAATATTTTTAAAGATGGGCTTAGAATATATACTACTATTGATTCTAAAATGCAAGAATATGCCGAAAAAGCAGTAGTTAAACATTTTGCTACAACCTTACAAAAAGAATTTGATAAAAATAACTACAAAAAAAATAATGATAAGGCGCCCTTTGCTAAAAACACACCACAAGAGGTGATAGACAGAATAATGAAACGTGCCATGAAAAATTCTGAACGTTATTATCAAATGAGTCATTCTGGAGCTAGTGAAAAACAAATTGAAAAGGCATTTAACACTCCTGTTGAAATGCGTGTGTTTTCTTATGATGGTTTAATTGATACCATAATGACACCAATGGATTCTTTACGTTACTATAAAGGGTTTTTACAAGCAGGTTTATTGTCTATGGATCCTAACACTGGATTTGTAAAAGCGTGGGTGGGTGGTCCTAATTATAATTACTTTAGATACGACCACGTTAAACAAGCCAAACGCCAAGTGGGGTCAACCATGAAACCTTTTGTGTATGCAGCAGCTTTAGGTGTGGGTAAAATTACACCTTGTAAAACCTATGCCGATTTAAGTTATTGTATTGATGTGCCTGTTTCTCCAACCAGAACCAAAGCTTGGTGTCCAAATACTGGAACAAAAAACACAGGGCAACCTATTCCAACAAAATGTGCGTTAGCAGGGTCATTAAACAATATTACAACTGCCATTATGCGTGATTTAGGTGCAGTAGAAGGTCCTCAGTTAATTGCAAAATTATTAAAACAAGTTGGCATCAATTTAAGGGAAGAAGACATTGTTCCGTCCATGTGTTTGGGGCCAATGAACTTGTCGCTTTACGAAATGGTAGGAGCACAAAGTACCTTTGCCAATAAAGGGGTGTTTATAAAACCTGTTTATGTGATGAGGGTTGAGGATAAAAACGGAAATGTGATTTTAGATTTGGAATATGAAATGCGTGAGGCTATGCCTGAACAGTTAGCTTATACCATGATAGGTATGATGAAAGGCGCCGTTAATGGAGCGGCTAACCCTTATCAA
>CAYQRJ010000058.1:0-5820 GCA_964419855.1 uncultured Crocinitomix sp. | reverse complement strand
AAACCTTGGGGAGGAATTAAATATCCAACAGCAGGTAAAACAGGAACAACCAATGGGGCGTCTGATGGTTGGTTTATGGGATTAACCCCAGATTTAGTTACAGGCGTATGGGTAGGTGCTGATGATATGCAAATTCATTTCCGTTCATATCCATGGGGACAAGGAGCAAGAATGGCATTGCCTATTTATGGTTATTACATGCAACAGGTTTATGCTGATAAAAACATTAAAATTTCAACAGGTGATTTTAAAGCACCTCCTTTTTATGATAACTCAATTTTTAATTGCTCTAAAACCAATAATTCGGATGATGGAGGAATTGATTTTTAAAAAAATAAACAATGAATAAAGTAGTTGATAACGTAACAGAAGCTCTAAAAGGTATTGAAGATGGAATGACTTTAATGCTTGGCGGATTTGGACTTTGTGGAATACCTGAAAACAGTATTGCAGAATTAGTAAAAATGAATGTCACCAATTTAACTTGTATTTCAAACAACGCAGGTGTAGATGATTTTGGTTTAGGTTTATTGTTACAAAAAAAACAAATCAAAAAAATGATTTCGTCTTACGTGGGCGAAAATGATGAGTTTGAACGCCAAATGTTATCAGGTGAGTTAGAGGTAGATTTAATTCCTCAAGGGTCATTAGCCGAAAGGTGTAGAGCTGGTGGCGCAGGTATTCCTGCTTTTTATACTCCTGCAGGTTATGGTACTGAGGTAGCAGAGGGTAAAGAAGTAAAAATGTTTAATGGTAAACCTCATATTTTAGAGTCGGCATTAACAGCAGATTATGCCATTGTAAAAGCGTGGAAAGGTGACACTGAAGGGAACTTAATTTTTAAAGGAACAGCACGTAATTTTAATCCCGCTATGGCAATGGCAGGTAAAATAACCATTGCTGAGGTGGAAGAATTGGTTCCTGCTGGAGAATTAGACCCTAATTTTATTCACACTCCTGGTATTTTTGTTCAACGAATTTTCCAAGGAGAAACTTTTGAAAAAAGAATTGAACAACGCACTGTACGCCAGTGTAAATAATATATTGATAACAATTATAAAGTTATTGGTTTAAAAAGTCAGTTAAAAAACTACTAATAACTTTATAACAAAAAAACTTAACAAAATGGCTTTAGATAAAATAGGAATTGCAAAACGAATTGCACAAGAGTTAAAAGACGGTTGGTATGTTAATCTGGGTATTGGTATTCCAACATTAGTGGCTAATTATGTTCCACAAGACATTTCAGTAGAATTTCAATCTGAAAATGGTATTTTAGGAATGGGTGAGTTCCCTTGTGATGGTGAAGAAGATGCTGATTTAATCAATGCAGGTAAACAAACCGTAACACTTAATAAAGGGGCGGTTTTATTTGATTCGGTAACCTCTTTTGCTATGATTAGAGGGCAACATGTTCAATTAACAGTGTTAGGCGCTATGGAAGTGGCTCAAAACGGAGATATTGCCAACTGGAAAATTCCTGGTAGAATGGTTAAAGGTATGGGAGGGGCTATGGATTTAGTGGCATCTGCTCAAAACATTATTGTTGCCATGATGCACACCAATAAAAGAGGTGAATCTAAAATCCTTAAAAAATGTAGCTTACCTTTAACTGGAGTTGGTTGTGTTACAAAAGTAGTAACCAACCTTGCTGTTTTAGAAGTAAAAGATAATAAATTTCACTTAATAGAACGCGCCCCTGGAGTAACAGTTGAAGACATAAAAAATGCCACTGAAGGTGATTTGGTAGTGCCAGATAATGTGCCTGAAATGGTAATAGATTAACAACTAAATTGAATGACTAATTCTTTTGTAACCAAATTCTACAACAAATTTTATGTGGGTGTTCTATCCATTATAGTTGGGTTTTTAGCCACTTTACAGGTTTATTTTCTAGGCTTTTTTTTAGGTCTTATTTTATTGGTGGGCGGAATTTATGCGGTCATCATCTCTAAACAAAAATTGTGGATTAAAGCAATCGTTTTAAGTCTCACACTGTTTATAATTTTATGGCGACTGAATATCATTGTTATACCAATTCCGTCTTAAACGGTACCCGTCCAGTTTAGTGTGTCTCTCCAACAAAAAATTTTATCACATCAGTTTTAAACCTTGTTTCATTTTCAAAATAGTCTTTTGATAATGCAACTTTTACTTTTGAAAAACGCTCTTGCAATACGTCAAGCAAGGTGTAAATATCTTTTGTTTCGTTTTTGTTTAAGCAAGGGTCTATGAGTAATATCTTTTGATTGGTTTTATCAATAAAAGCATTTATCATTTGTCCATTAACAGCTTGGTAATATTTAATGTCTAAATTTTGATTAGCACAAAGGTTTTTTAACCAATTATTAATGATTTGAAATAAATATAATTCGGGTTGAGGCACTATAGTTTGATGATTTTGCTCAACAAACTGTAAAAAATCTTTTAAAAGGTTAACGCCATTGTTATCACTGAATTTAAAATCGGTTGGTTTAATTGATGTACAGACTGTAATTTGTTTTTGAGCTCGGGTAAGCATTACATTTAAACGGTTAGCACCATAAGCTTGGTTAAGAGGACCAAAATGTTGTCTAAACTTACCTTCTTTAGTAAATCCATAACCAATAGAAATAATCATATATTCTTTCTCTATGCCTTGTGTATTTTCTAAGTTTCTTATTAATAATTCATCATTTTGTGGCAAGTTTAACGCATTTATTTGATACCGTATGGCTTGTTCTTGCTCTTTAGAAAAAGCAACAATTCCCACATCTTTTTTTCCTTTTTTAAGGTATTGTTGATAGGTAAGCGCCACCGCTTTTGCTTCAATTATATTTTTTCCATTTTCAAACCTACCTTGTTTAACATAGTTAAGTATAAATGGTGGTTGAATAGTAGCAGGCGGAAAATAATTAAGTTCGTTATCGTAAAACTGAACATTTGAAAATTCCATTAACTTGGGGTGATGTGAACGGTAATGAGTGGTAAGCATTGTTGTGTGTAAATTGACTTCTGCTTCCATTAATAAACTAACCGTTTCTTTAGCGTGAGTAAAAAATTGTGAGGGAGGCATTTGTTTATTGTCTCCAACAACTATAATTTTTTTAGCCCTAAAAACGGCAGGTAAGCTATCCTCTAACGGAATTTGACTGGCTTCATCAAAAATTACAACGTCAAACATATCTTTTTCACAAGGTAAACTTTCGGCAATGGTTAAAGGGTTCATTATCCACAATGGTAAAACATTAAAAATTAAAGGTGAGGTTTGTTCAATTAAACTTTTAATAGGCAAATGTTGTTGTTGCTTTACCGACTCGTGATAAATGATTTTTTTACTTTGTTTATACTGTTTTTTTAACGTTTTTTTGGCAGGTTTTAATTTACTTGATGGTGTTAAAAGTAACTGTTCAATCTCTTGCCAATGGTTTTTTTTATTTTTAATTATCTCATCAACCAATTGTTTATTCTTATTACTTTTTGCTTGTTTTAAAAGTTTAAAATTATCTAAAATCTTTTGTCCACTAATGTCTTTTAAATAAGGTTCAAATTTAAGTAAATGATTATAGGTATTGTATAGCACTAATCCGTTTAATTGATGTGAGGTTAATGAGTTTTGTTTGATAAAATTTAATACATCAGATGGCAACCCTAAAAATTGTTTTATTTCGGGTAAATAATAATTATACAAGGGTAAATCTTGCTTAATTAAGTTGATTTGTCGTTTTAAATCTTTAATTGATATATCTTCAAATTGATAAAACAAAAACCGTTTAATTTGATTGGCTTTTTGAATTTTTGGCTGTAATTGATGTAAATCCTGTATTAATTGTAAGGAATATTGATGCTCTAACAAAAAAACATATTGTTGATGGCTATTGGTTTCTAATTTTTGACGCATAGCCATTAATTGATTAATTTCAATATCGGGATTTAATATGTTTAAGTGATGTTTTAATTTTAATTTTATTTCCTCAAATTGATGTTTTAATTGATAGTAGTTTTTAAGTTGATTTAAAACAACCAATTGTTGGTTAGAGCTGACCTTTAATTTATAATTTTTAAACGCAATTTTTACATTAGATTTTTTGAATTTGTTAAAAAAATTAGGTTTGATGTTTTTCAACTCATCTAACAAAGCATCAATTTGATTAAATTTTGGTTTTATTTTCCAGTTTTCAACCAATGTTTCGGCTATGTTTAGTTTATGTTTTAATAAATCATATTTTTTGGTCCAATTGTTAAAAGACTTATATTTTTTAGATTTGGGGTCTAGTAAATCTAATTGCTTTTGGTTTGCCATTTGCAAAACAGAGGCAGCTATACTATGTTTACTCCAATCAGACCACGACCAATTTAAGTTATAAACACCATCAATCTCCAAAAAAGTGGTTAAAATCGTTTGCAATTCATTTAACCGTTTACTTAAAATATCAATGGGATTGTTTTGTGTAAAAACGGCTTTATTTAGGTTAATAAATGACAATTGATTTAAAAATTTAACTTTAAATTTTTTGATAGCAATGTTTTCAATATCTTCAATTAATACTAAATATTTGTTCCAATGATTATAAGCACAAATGCTAGAATGGGGTTGACCATTTTGTAAATTATTTTGATTTTGAATGAGTTCATCTAACAATTGTTTTAAAGATATGTTATGGGAGGCATCAATACTGTTTAATTTTTGATACGCATTAAAAAAGGCTTCTAACTCTGTTTTTTGACTGTTTTTTTGAGATAGACGGTTTGAATTTTTGCTTTGTAAAAGTGATAACGTTAACTTTAAATGTTGATAAAATTGCTTTTTTTGCTGTTTAGTGCCATCAAAATAAGCCAATAAGCCATTTAATTCTTCTTGTTTTAATTTTTGGTAAACCACATCTAACGCCGATTTTTTTTCGGATACAAAAAGAACTTTCTTATCCTCAATTAAATAGTTTTTTATTAACTCAACAATGGTATTTGATTTTCCTGTTCCTGGAGGTCCTTGAATAACGGTGTTTTGAATCAAGCAAGATTCAATGGCTTTTTGTTGAGATTGATTAACGTTTACAACTTTTATATTAACATCATTTTGCGTGTTAGTTTTCCCCTCACCTAATAATTGTAAAACTGTTGGGTTGGGGTGAGTTATAATGCTGTCATAATCTTGTGCTAAAACTGCTTTTTTGTAATTAAAAGTACCTATGGCGTTAAGAGTAATAATTTCCCATTGTTGTAAAGCAGAAAAATGATTGGTTTGATGTACCCTACTCCCATTACTTTCTAGTTGATTAATTAATAACTCAACCGTTTGTTGGGTAGAAAATTCAGGGTTAAAATCTATATTAAAAAGCGTTTTAAACTCGTTTTTTAATACGGGATTGATAGTAAAATTATCCTCATTTTGTTCATAATGATACGTTAAATTAATTTTCTGGTTTTTGATAATTTTACAAGGAACAATAAATAATGGAGAAGTATAAAATTTATCTTTATTTGGATGTTTCCATTTTATAAAATGTGATACCAACAATGTGGTTTGCAAAGCGTATTCTTTGATAAAAAATTGCTGTTTTTTGTATATTTTTTCAGCATTTACCTCATCCGTCCCCACTTTCCACAATTGATGTTCTAAAACATTAACCAACGGGTTTCTGCTACTTAAATCAAACAATTGTTGTTTAAGTTGTTGTAAATGAATTTGTATTGAATTTGACTTACTCAATTTTAAATTTGAATGATTAAAATTCAAAATTAAGCAAAGTGACTTTATAATATTGATTATTTAAAAGTTATTTAACCACAAAATTAATTAAGTTTTACACAAGTTTAGAAGCTTAACCGCAAAAATTCATT
>CAYQRJ010000057.1:0-11647 GCA_964419855.1 uncultured Crocinitomix sp. | reverse complement strand
AGAAAATCAAGACTTTAGTTATTATTTCAAAAAACGTTTAGGACGGGATTGATAAATTATATATCTTTGAACAGATAGAATTTATATTTTAATAAAATGCTTGATAGCTTAAAAAAAGAATTATTTAAAGAAAAATCATTTAAAAATATACATTGGCGTGTTTTTAAAAAGCATATTGATGTGGTTGAATTTGATAAAGATGCTATCATATCACAAAATAATAAAATTGAAAACTATTTGTATTATATATTAAAAGGAGGGTGTAGGGTTTATTATGAAAGACCTGATAAAGATATTAATATCTTATTTAGATTTGAAAATCAATTCATCTCTGCTTACACTTCTTTTTTAACAAGAGAACCATCCAAGCAATCTATTCAAGCACTTGAAAAAATGTTAGCTGTTAGAATTAATTATGAAAGCGCTTTACTTTTGAGTAAGTATAGAGTAGGTGAAAAAATATTTAGAAAAAATGCTGAGGAACTTTTTGTTTTAAAAGAGCAAAGAGAGGAATCATTGCTAATGGAAACTCCAGATGAAAAATACCAAAATTTAATGATAAAACATAAAGATTGGTTTTTAAGAGTACCTCAACATTACATTGCATCCTATTTAGGAATGTCGCCAGAGACTTTAAGTAGAGTAAAAAAACGAAATTTAATTTCTTGATTTGAATCAAGATGCTTTTAAAATGTACATTATAATTTTGTGAAAAATATTTAGAGATGAAAAAATTAGTTTTACTATTAATAATACTTAATGTAAGTTTTGCCTTTTCGCAAAAGTTAACTCAAACAGTTAGAGGTACGGTTAGAGATAAAGAAACTTATGAGCCATTAATTGGGGTTAAAGTAGTTATAGATAATACGGCTCCTCTATTAGCTAGTATTACTAATGTTAATGGAGAGTTTAGAATAGAAAATGTACCTGTTGGTAAGCAAACCATAATAATTACTTATTTAGGTTATGAGCCTGTTGTGATGAGAAATGTTGATGTCAATTCAAAAGAAGTGATTTTAAACGTTAACATGGAGGAATCTGTAAAAGTGATGAAAGAAGTAACGGTAACAGGTAAAAAGAAAGGAGAAACTCAAAACAATATGACAACAGTTAGTTCAAGGTCATTTTCTATAGAGGAATCTAAACGTTACGCAGGTAGTTTAAATGATGTGTCTAGAATGGCTCAGAATTATGCTGGCGTGCAAGGAGGAAATGATGCTAGAAATGACATTATTGTTAGAGGGAATTCGCCAACTGGTGTATTATACCGTTTAGAAGGAATAGACATTCCAAACCCTAATCATTTTGCAAGATTTGGAACAACAGGAGGTCCTGTTAGTATGTTAAATAATAACGTACTGTCAAATTCCGATTTTATGACCTCAGCCTTTCCTGCCGAATATGGTAATGCCACTGCTGCTGTGTTTGATTTGCACATGAGGTCAGGAAACAATGAAAAACATGAGTTTATGTTTCAGTTTGGTTTTAATGGGGCAGAGTTAATGGCTGAGGGCCCTATCTCTAAAAAGTTAAAATCGTCTTATTTGATTAATTACCGCTATAATGATTTAATTTTATTTCAGAAAATGGGGTTTAATATTGGAACCTCTGCCGTGCCAAAATATCAAGATTTAAGTTTTAAGTTCAATTTCCCCAACAAAAGAGGGGTCACCTCAATTTTTGGTGTGGGAGGAGTTAGTTATATTGAATTGTTAGCCGATAAAACAGATACTAGTGATTTGTATAAAATTGATAATAGTAATACTTATTTTAAGTCAGATGTTGGGGTGGTTGGAGTTAACCATAAACAAAGAATTGGAAAATCGGCGTTTATTAACATTTCATCAGCTTATCAATTAGCATTTAATTATATAAAAAATGATACAGTAGATGCTAATTTTGAAAATCCTTTTCTCACTTATTTTAATCAGAGTAGCATCAATAAATGGACTAATAAGGTGTATTATAACAAAAAATTTTCTGCCAAACACTTGTTAAAAACAGGAGTACAAGCAGATGTTTATTTTTTAAGTTTACACGATTCGGCTTATGTTAAAATTTTTAATGATTTTGTTTCGTTAAGAGATTTTAAAGGGCAAACAGTTTTATTACAACCTTATGCTCAATATCAATACAAGGCTAGCCCATCTTTAACATTTAATTTAGGATTGCATTATCAATATTTAACATTAAAAGGTCAAAATGCTATTGAACCAAGAGCAGGTATGGCGTGGAATTTATCAGAAAAAGACCGTTTAAGTTTGGGGTATGGTTTACACAGTCAAATGTTGCCAATGGAGTTATATTTTAGGGAGATTTCTGACACCATTAATGGAATACCGTCTAAAATAAGACCTGCAGAGGGATTAGATTTTTATAAATCACATCATTTTGTGGTTGGATACAAACATAGTTTTAAATACGGCATTTCTTTTAAAGCAGAGGCATATTATCAAAAATTATTTTCGGTGCCAGTTGCTAAAGATACCAATAGCGTGTATTCATTATCTAATTTTGGAGCTGGCTTTACAGAGTCTTTTCCGGCTTATTTAACCAACAACGGAAAAGGCAATAACTACGGATTAGATTTAACTTTAGAAAAGTTTTTAGATAATGGTTTTTACTTTTTAATTTCATCCTCTATTTATCAATCGCTTTATACCGCCTCAAACGGAAAGGAATACAATACTGCTTTTAACGGCAACTATACTTTTAATGCGTTAGCGGGATATGAGTTTAAATTTAAACAAAAAGGAAAACATCAATTGTCTTTAATTGTAGATTTAAAATTTACAAGAAATGGAGGCAAAAGATATACGCCAATTCTTTTACAAGAAAGTATTTTGGCTAATAAAGAAATTAGAGATTACAGCCGAGCATTTGAGTTAAAATATCCTGACTACACAAAAGGCGATTTAAGAATTGCGTTTAAGTCGGTAGGGAAAAATGTAACTCAGGAATGGGCAGTGATGTTACAAAACTTCACCAATCATCAAAATGTATTTTTACAACAATATGATCAAAACAAGCAAGACATTACTACAACGTATCAAACAGGATTTTTACCAATAGGGCAATATAAAATTTATTTTTAATGAGATATTTCAATTATAGCTCAACCCAATCGCCATTTTCTTTAATTAGATTTACTAACTCATCCACGGCTTGATTTTCAGGAATATTTTTTTTAACTACTGTTTTTTCTTTGTAAAGGTTAATTTTACCTTTACCAACACCTACATAACCATAATCGGCATCAGCCATTTCGCCAGGACCATTAACAATACAGCCCATAATGCCAATTTTTAATCCTTTTAAGTGATTGGTTTTTGCTCTTATTTTTGCCGTAGTTTCTTGCAAGTCAAATAACGTCCTACCACAAGAGGGGCAAGAGATATAATCAGTTTTTGAAATGCGTGTTCTTGTAGCTTGTAAGATACCAAAAGCTGTAGATGTGTTGAGTTTTAAATGAGAGCAATTTTCGGTTTTAATCCATACACCATCACCCATTCCGTCAATTAGTAAAGCACCAAAATCTGTTGAGCTGTATAGCTGAAAGGTTTCATCATCTAAATTTATGTAATCATTAAAAATGATGGCAGGATTTTTAACTTGATGATGCAATAACTCTATAAAAAAACGTCTTTTTTCAGCCATTCGGTGCAAGTTAGATGAATATAGAACTAAAACTAAGGTATGGTCTGTATTGTTTAATTGTTTTACAATAGATAAATCGCTAACATCAACCCGTATAAAATTTAATATTGATGATTTATTTTCAGATTGTAAATAATCAGAAAGGCAATTAAAAATAGGGTAGTGCTGAGGTAAATTAGTTGACCAAATATTTGCATCACAAATTACATTTAAAGTGCCAGGCAAGTTAAAATTAATGGTTTTATTGGCGGTGTAAATGTAATCAACAGCTTGTTCGTTTAAATTCCATTTATCATCTTTTATGTTGTAAACGTATCCCACTCCAAATAAATTAACTGGTGTGATGTTGTCGAAATGAGATAAATCACCCACAACAACAGGATGATGCTTGCCACCAATATTTTTAATATTAAAGGTTTTCCGTTTATTATGTTCTAATGGATTGTATGGTAAATTAAAATTAATTGGCTTAATGGATTGATGTGTATCTCTATTCAAATATCTATTGGCTAATTTTTTAGCCACAGGAATTTCATTTTCTGGTTCTTCAGTTAAAGATACTCTAATGGTATCGCCAATGCCATCCTCAAGTAATGTCCCAATTCCAACAGCCGACTTAATTCTACCATCCTCTCCCTCTCCAGCTTCTGTTACTCCTAAATGTAAAGGATAAATTTTACCTCTTTCCATCATTCTATGAGTTAACAATCTGTAAGCTTGCACCATAATTAATGGGTTAGAGGATTTCATTGAAATAATGATGTTATAAAAATCATTGTCCTCACAAATTTCAATAAATTCTAAGGCAGACTCAACCATTCCTATGGCAGAGTCTCCATATCTTGATGTTATTCTATCACTTAACGAGCCGTGATTAGTACCTATTCTTATGGCTCTTCCTTTTTGTTTACAAAGTTGTACTAATGGCGAAAATTTTTCTTTAATTCTCTTTAATTCTGCTTGATAAGATTCGTCTGTATAATTGATTTCTTCAAACCGTTTCTTATCGGCATAATTACCAGGGTTGACACGGATTTTTTCAATATATAAAGCGGCAATTTCGGCTGCATTAGGTGTAAAATGAATATCGGCAACTAAAGGGGTTGTATAACCTTTATCGTTTAATTGTTGGCGGATATGTTTAAGATTTTCAGCTTCCTTTTTTGAAGGAGCAGTATATCGCACTAATTCACATCCTGCATCAATCATTCTAATGGCTTGCTCTACCGATTTTTCAGTATCCATTGTGTCGGTAGTGGTCATAGATTGCAAACGGATAGGATTGTTACCTCCAAACTTAATGTTTCCAACTGTAACTTCAACTGTTTTTAATCTTGAAAATTGAGTTAAACTATTACAATACTTAAATGACTGAGACATGATTTTATTTTTTAAAATTAAGCCATCTCATTTTCCATACTCCCAAAATGGCTTCTTTAAAAATCCCAGTACTCATTTTTGAAGTTCCAAATTCTCTATCAATAAATGTAATGGGTACTTCTTTAACTTTAAAACCTAATTTTACTGCAGCGTATTTCATGCAAATTTGAAAAGCATAACCTTTAAATTTAATTACATCAAAATTAATGGTTTCTAACACTTTTTTATTGTAACATTTAAAACCAGCAGTGGTATCTTTAATACTTATCCATAAAATCATTCTAACATACCAACTGGCAAAATAAGATAAAAGTAAGCGTTTTTTATCCCAATTAGCTACTTTTCCGCCTTTAGTATATCTTGAGCCAATGGCAACATCTGCCCCTTCATTTATGCAGGCGTTAAGTAGTCTTGTTAAATCGTCAGGATTGTGAGAGAAGTCAGCATCCATTTCAAATAAATGTTCATAACCTCTTTTTAATCCCCAATTAAATCCGTGTATATAAGCTGTTCCTAAACCCAATTTCCCCTCACGTTCTTCAATGTGTAAACGGTCATTAAATTCAGTTTGTAAATTTTTAACAATTTGTCCCGTACCATCTGGCGACCCATCATCAACAATTAATAAATGAAAGCCATCTTTAAGCGACATCACTTTACGAATCATTTTTTCAATGTTCTCTTTTTCGTTGTATGTAGGAATAATGACTAAGTTTTTCATATTATTTGGGTCTGCTAATATAATATTATTCGTTTAAAGAAAATTAGTTTTAAGGTTAAAATTGAGTTTTTAGTCTTATTTTTAACACAAATTAAAAAAAATCATTTTAAAAAGTGTACAAAATACTTTTATATATACCGCTTATTTATTCAAATGTTGTGTTGTCGCAAAATTATTTTAATGTTGAGTTGTTAGACCATTGGACAGATACCACTTTGATTAAAGGGCCAGAAGATGTGTTTTTTTCAGATGTTTGGGGATTTGAATTTAATAATAATTTATATTGTGCATTAGGGTCAACAGAGGGTACACATATATTTAAAATTGAAAATAATCAACTAAAAGTTGTAGATTTTAAAGCTGGTAAATATCAATCTTTATTGGTTCAACACCGAGATTTTAAGACGTATAAAAATTATTTGTATGCTGTGTGTGATGAAGGTACAAGTAGTTTACAAATTTTTGATTTGAGCTATTTACCAGATTCTATTCATAAAGTTTACGACAATAATCAATATTTTCAAATTTGTCATAATATTTTTATTGACACCAATAAAGCAAAATTATATGCTTGTGGCACTAATGGTTTAGGAATGAAAGTTTTTGATATTTCAATCCCTAATCAGCCTGTTTTATGGTATGATTTTAATCAAGTTAATTATGTACACGATTGTTATGTGACTAACGATACTGCATTTTTAAATTGTGGTTTTGATGGCTTACAGATTTATGATTTTTCAAGTCAAACTATACAGCAATTAGGGGTGTTAGATTTTTATGTAGAGCAAGGATATAACCATAGCGGTTGGTTAAGTGAGGACAGACAAAAATATGTTTTTGTTGATGAGAATAAAGGGAAACGCATAAAAATTTGTGATGCTACTTCATTATCTAATATTAATGTTTCAAGCTTATACGGCACTGAAGATTATGCTAACAAAGTACCACATAATGTAATGGTTTTTTCTGATTTTTTATTTGTATCGTATTATAATGAAGGATTTAGAATAGTTGATATTTCTAATATTAATTCACCAAAAGAAGTTGGTTTTTACGACACTTTTACACAAGAAACTAATTATAAACTTAATGGAGCTTGGGGAGTTTATGTTTTTAAAGAAAAAGATTTAATTTTAGTATCAGATAGGCAAAATGGTTTGTTTTTGTTTTATTTCCCTATTCATTTGAGTAGGGCTTTAAAAGGTCAAACATTAGTTACTAACACACCTTTTATTAATGACAAAAGTGTAATTATTTATCCAAACCCAAAAAATCAAATGTTGTATTTTAATATTTATAATTCTTTAGGCGAAATAGTTTATCACCATCAATCTTTTTTTAATTGGGTAAATATTCCTTTAAATTTATCTTCTGGGCAATATTATTTTACAATTTTATCAAAAACTGAAGAGGTTTTAGATAAAGGTAGATTTGTTGTAGCAAATTAAAAACCCCATTCTGTTGTGCAGAATGGGGTTCAATAAAATAATTAAAATCTATAATTTATTCTTTGATTAACTTAACAGTTTTTGTTCCTTTCGCATCTTTAATGTTTACAAAATAAACTCCTTTAGGTAAGTCACTCATATTTACAGTAAATAAGTTTTCACCTTGAACAATTGACCCATTGTAAACGGTTTGAACTTTTTCTCCAATCATATTATAAACAACTATGCTTGCTTCAGTATTATTTGTTGAATAATATGAAATAGTTGCATTATTTGTTGTTGGATTAGGATAAACAGATAATTTATTTGAAATGTTTAACTCTTTAGTGTTTAGTTCACTTTCAGGAAAAATGTTGATATTATCTAAGTAGATATTGTTACCCCCATCTGAAACAAATTCTATTTTAAATCTAAAGTTATTGACAAAAAATAATGAGTAAATTTCAAATTGTTTAGTTTGCCAATCACTTTCTGCAGGAGTAGTAAAGTTTGTTGCCATAACAGAATTGGTTAAATCATCACTTGTAAATGTTTTAAAAGCATTCCATGTTGTACCACAATCAGTAGAACCATATATAACTAACTTTTCATTGTCAGATGAATGCTTTTTCTTGTATGCATAATCAAATGTCATTAATAATTGTTCAGAAGCAGCCATAGAGGATAGGTCTATTGTATTAGATTGAATTTCATCTCTATTTCCACTAAGTTGATTGTAGTTGTATATACTTATACACTTGTTACTATTGTTAGCTCCAATGCCTGTTTTTAATTCCCAAGTGTTATTATTTCCTTGATTGGTTACAAAAAAGTTAGAGTTATCTGGGAAAGATGAATAGCTTTCAAAATTTTCTGTATAATTTAAGGCAGTTCCCGTAGATGGTAAAACTGTAATGTAATTTGGATAAGTTTCATTTAATGTAATGCTTCCCCCAGTTATTTCTAAGCTTACATCATAAGACCCTGGTGTTGCATAAGTAACTGTTACTGTTGAATCTGTTGAAGTGGTGATGCTAGCGCCTGGTAATGTCCATGTTCTACTAGAAATGTTATGATAAGAATTATCTGAGAACGTAATGGCGTCACCTGCACAAATAATTCTTGCAGATTCTTTAACCCTAACTTTACAAGCTTCACCAGGTAAATCTACACCAGTGGAACTTAAATTTTGAGCCGTCCATAAATTGTTTCTACCGCTTGTGCTACTTGTAATAGCGGCAATCATTCTTGCTGCTTGCCCTTGAGTAAACATTCTTGTACAAGACGCATAATCCATTATGTTTTGAATATTATCTAAACTACCACATGTGGTTTGTGTATAATCACAAGTTCCGTTTGTTCCAATTGTATTTGGTGTATCTGCTACACCATCATCAATAGAACATGCAGATGTTTGACCTTGGTCATTATTTGGTCCCCAAGTATGCGATAAATTAAACCAATGTCCTGCTTCATGAGATACAGTATGGCGGCTTCCACCAGTACCTGTATTTCCAAAATAATTATATAAACATATAATTCCTCCTAACATACTATTAGGATTAGTAAATACACCAGGGTTGTAAGTATAAGCTGCTGCTCCATTATCTACACTTCTGCAAACAAAAATATTCAAATATTTATTTTGTGGCCATGTTCCGTGTTGTGCTTGAACTGCAGATACAATTGGATGACTAAATCCATTAAAACCTGTATCATCAGTGGTAGAGGAATAAGTTCTGGTTATCCCATTTGTGCAGTTACCGTTAGGATCTAGCTTAGCTAATCTAAATTCAAAATCAGCATTTCCAATTATACCTTGAAAAGCTGGAATTACAAAAGATAAATCACTATTGGTAGCACTAAAATCTTCATTCATTAAATTGATAACGTCATATACTTGTTGGTCATCTATATTTTCTGGTCCACCTAAATGAACAATATGAACAACAACGGGAATTACATAATGAACTCTATCAGATGAGTTAGGATTGTAGTTTTGCATCATGGTTTCGTAATCTTGTTGAAATTGAGCTTGTTGAGCGTCATACTCTGCTTTCATTTCTGGGTGTAATTCAAACAATCTTTCTGTTGCTTGAACTGTTCCACAAGGCGAAACGTTTTGATTATTTTGGGCAAAGCTTACTGAGGTTAGTAAACTAAGGCCTAAAAAGGAAGTAAAAATTTTCTTCATCATTTTAAATTTTAGTTTTTAATTAATTTTATTGTTTTTGAGACGTTGTCTCCATTTATATTGATATAATAAATGCCTTTTTCAAAAGTAGAGGTTTCAATTAAATATTGATTGTCACCTATTATAGTATTTCCAGTATAAACCGTTTTTATAATTTCACCTAAACTGTTATAAATGGTAATTGAGATGTTTTGATTTACACTTGAATAATAGTTTAAAGTAGAAATATCTTTAGTTGGATTTGGGTATAGGCTTAAAGGTTTCAGTTTACTATTTTCGTTTAAACCAAGTTGAGAAGCCGGAAAAATATTGATGTTATCTATATATAAATTATTTCCTCCATCAGATTCAAATATAAATTTATACCTAAAATTATTAGTTTGAAATAAGGAATAAAGCGTAAAAGTAATATTACTCCAATCATTTGGTCCAGGTGTAAAAGGTGTTGTTTCATAAATACTTGTAAATTGATTGGCTGTAATTGTTTTAAACAAAACCCATGTTTTACCACAGTCTAAAGTGGCATATATCTTTAATTGGTCATTACTATTAACGTCTATTTTTCTATAAGCATAATCAAAAGAAAATAGTAATTCTTCACTTGGATCAACGCTTGTTAAATCAATGGTTGAAGAAGAAAAACTATTTATATCACCAATATTGTTTGAAAAATTATTTATTGAGATGCATTTATTTCCACTAGCAGATACTACCGAATTTAATTCCCAATTAGTATTAGCAAAGGATGTTTCATTAAAAAAGTTGTTAAAATCTGGAAAAACAGTTAAATTTTCAAATCCTTGATGATAAGGTAAAGGTGTTCCTGTGTTAGGTAGAACTGCCACATAGTTAGTAGAATCAATTAAAACAGAATTTGTTCCATCAGACACGCTTAAAGTGACAGGAAAAGATCCGGGTGTATTATAAGTGACATATTGTGATGAATCTAAAGAGCTTAGAGGTGAACCACTATCAAAATTCCATACTCTATTTGAAATACCGTGATAGGAAATATCTGAAAATAAAACAGAGTCTCCTTGACAAATTACTCTTGTGTTACTAGTAAATTGAGCAGAACATAATACATCAGGTAAGGTGACTCCTGTAGCTATTTGATTAGATAGTGAAGCTAAGTTCTGCATAAATCCAACGGATGCAAAATTACCTTGAATAATTGCTTTTTGATCTAAAGAAAACATATTTTGACACGGGCTATAACTCATGTAATTTTCAAATTGGTCATAAGCATCAAAGCCATATAAATCTCCATTTGGCACTTGATTACAATAATTTTGTGTTAAAGAGCAAGACCAATGTGGGTCGTTTACTGGAGGAGTGTCACAACAGCCATCTCCTTGAGAGCTGCAACTGCTTGAATTACTACCACATCCGCCTTGAAAAGTATGAAATAATCCTAAACAATGACCTAATTCATGGGTAACTGTTCTGTCGCCACTAGATGTTCCAATACTTCCGAAAGCGTCATGTCTTACCACAAAACCATAAGTATCTGCTGAACCCCATTGTGGAAATTGCCCATAACCTAAAATATAACCTTGTCCTCCACTAAAATTTTCAATAGAGTTAACCACCCAAATATTAAAATATTTATTTCTATCCCAAGCATCTAAACCACCTCCATTGTAAAATTTTGTTTTGTCGTCATTAGCATTGATAGAGCCTAATGCTGAATTTCTTCTTTCAATTCCATTTGTGCAGTTGCCATTTGGGTCAATTTTTGCTAACTTGAATTGAATGTTAATATTGGCAGCAATTGGTTTAAAAGGTGCATTGGTTGTATTTCTAGTATCTACAGTGTCGGCATTAATACGATTGTAATCTTCATTTAGCATTCTAATGGCGTCATATACTTGAGCATCTGAAATATTTCCATAGTCACCATCATGAATAATATGAACCACTACAGGAATTATAATTGGGTCTGTTCTATCTTCCAAAGCAATCTGACCACTTGCTATTCTGTCAAAATGTTCATATATTTGGTTTTCTAAAGCTGGATTTTCAGCATAAGCTTTTTGTAACATGTAATCAAAACCACACCAGTTGTTTTGAGTGTAGCCAATAGAAATGTATAAAAATAAAAATATTGTAAGTAAGTTTTTCATTAAGTAAATTTTACCGTATAAAGATACAATATTTTTATAGAGTTATCAAATTTTTTATATTAAATGGTCGTTTTTATTGATTAAAAGGTGAATTAGATGTATATAAAATTAGGAATTATGTTTTATAAGTCTCTAATCGAAA
>CAYQRJ010000056.1:0-11727 GCA_964419855.1 uncultured Crocinitomix sp. | reverse complement strand
TTTATATGCTTTCAACTTTTCAGCATCTGTTCTGTTATCAACTTGTTGGGTTTTAGCAGGAGCTGTGTTTTTTTGTTGTGCATTAGCCGAGTAAGATATACTTAAAACTAAGGCAACTAAAATAAATACTTTTTTCATGTTTTTTATTTTTAAAATCATCTGTTTAACCTTAAAACGCAATATTTACGAATAAGGTTGCACGCAAAAATAGCATTTTTTTTTTAATTAAAGGTCTCATCAATTAAAATGTGTTTAAAATTCGCTTTTTATTTGATGTAATTATGTTTATATTTGTGCATCAAAATTAAAAACAATAAGCAATGAGTAAAGAAGTATATATAGTTTCGGCTGTAAGAACACCAATTGGTAGTTTCTTAGGTGGGTTATCATCAGTGTCAGCTACAAAATTAGGAGCAACAGCCATTAAAGGTGCATTAAAACAATCTGGCTTAAAAGCTGAGGATATTGATGAGGTATTTATGGGAAATGTGTTGCAAGCCAATTTAGGTCAAGCACCTGCCCGTCAAGCAGCCATTTTTGCAGGTTTAAGTAATGAAGTACCTTGTACAACCGTTAATAAAGTTTGTGCCTCAGGGATGAAAGCCATTAGTTTAGGTGCTCAAACCATAAAAGCAGGAGATAATGATATTGTAGTTGTTGGTGGAATGGAAAATATGAGTAGTGTTCCCCATTATTACAATGCCCGTAAAGCGGTTAAGTTAGGAGATGTGAAAATGGTTGACGGTATGGTGAAAGATGGATTAACGGATGTGTATGGCAATGTTCACATGGGAGTTTGTGCCGAAACTTGTGCTAGAGAGAAAGAATTTTCAAGAGAAGAACAAGATAATTTTGCTATTGAATCATATAAACGTTCTGCTGAAGCGTGGAAAGCAGGTAAATTTAAAGATGAGGTGGTGCCAGTAGAGGTGCCACAAAGAAGAGGGGATGCTATTATTGTAGATGAGGATGAAGAATATAAAAATGTTAAATTAGAAAAAATACCAACATTAAGACCAGTTTTTGATAAAGAAGGTACTGTAACTGCCGCTAATGCCTCCACTTTAAATGATGGTGCATCTGCTTTAATTATTGCCAGTAAAGAGGCGGTTGAAAAACATGGTTTAAAACCTATTGCAAAAATTGTAGGTTATGGTGATGCTGCTCACGATCCAGAATGGTTTACAACGGCACCTTCAAAAGCTATTCCTGTGGCATTAAAAAGAGCTAATTTATCTATTTCAGACATTGATTATTGGGAGTTAAATCAGGCGTTTGCAGTTGTTGGATTAGTAAATATGAAAGAATTAGGGATTGACCCTTCAACAGTTGATGTAAACGGAGGAGCTGTTTCTTTAGGTCACCCACTTGGTAACTCAGGTTCAAGAATTATTGTTACATTAATTAATGTGCTAAAACAAAACGGAGGTAAATATGGTGCTGCTGGAATTTGTAATGGCGGTGGTGGTGCTTCTGCCATGGTAATTGAAAAGGTTTAAGGTTATTTTAATTATTTAAATTAAAGGTGTTCTTTTAACAGAACACCTTTTTTTGTTACTTTTGAATGATGAAAAAAGTATTTTTTATAGTAATAATATTTTACGGTTTTAAAATTAATGCTCAAAGCTTTTTTGAAAAATCCTCCACTTTTAATAAAAAAAGAACAGTATTAGTTAGTGGTATAAATGCTTTTAATTGGTCGGCGTCTATTGGAGGATTATATTTTGTATGGTATAAAAATTTCCCTAAAACTAAATTTCATTTTTTTAATGATGCTAAAGAGTGGCAACAAATGGATAAGTTAGGACATGTTACTGTATCGTATAATTTTGCTAAAACCTCTGCTGATTTATATGAATGGGCAGGAATTAGTCACAAAAAAGCATCTTTAATTGGTGGAGGATATGCTTTTGCTTATATGTTGACTTTTGAGATGCTAGATGCTTACAACCAAGAGTGGGGATTTTCGGTGTCAGATGTGGTAGCTAATACGTCAGGTGTGGCTCTTTTTTCTGTTCAAGATTATTTTTGGAATGAGCAATTTATTAAACCAAAATTTTCATCACACCACACCTCATTGGCTCAATATCGACCCGATATTTTAGGTAGCACACCTTTGGAGCAATTATTAAAAGATTACAACGGACAAACCTATTGGTTGAGTTTTAATCCTTTTTATATGATTAATCATCAAACAAAAATACCACATTGGTTAAGTTTGTCTTTGGGATATGGTATCAACAATCAATTAATTGGTGATGGAGATACTTATGTTTACATTGACGGTAATCAACAATTATCTTTTACACCTTATCGTCAGTATTATTTATCTGTTGATGTAGATTGGGAGAAAATACCTGTTAAAAGCCCAGTTTTAAAATTACTATTTAGAGGATTAAACATTATTAAAATCCCATTTCCAGCTTTGGAGTTTTCAAAAATAGGTATTAAAGGGTATGGGTTTTACTTTTAAATAAAAATGATACCTTTGTATTAATGTCATTTTTTAAAAACATATTCAGAAAGTCGCCTCAATTAGAGCCAATTGATTTATCAATTATTAAAACCGATTTACATTCACATTTAATTCCCGGAATTGATGATGGCTCAAAAAGTTTAGAGGAAAGTTTAGAGATGCTAAAACGGTTTGCTGATTTGGGGTATCAAAAAGTCATTACCACCCCTCATATAATGAGTGATTTTTATAAAAACACACCTGAAATCATCTTAAAAGGGCTGAAAGATGTTAGGCAAGGAATTTTAGACAATAACATCAATATTAAAATTGAGGCTGCTGCAGAATATTATTTAGATTTTCACTTAGAGGAATTAATTAAAGCCAAAAATATTTTAACATTTGGAGATAATCATGTATTGTTTGAGTTATCATTTAGCAATGAACCTCCTAGAATAAAAGAAACCATTTTCGCTTTTCAAACTGAAGGCTATAGACCAATAATGGCTCATGTTGAACGGTATCCTTTTTACTTTAATCAATTTGATAAAATTAACGATTTTAGAAACAGAGGTTGCTTAATTCAACTCAATATTAATTCTTTATCAGGTCAATATGGTCCTCAAGTAAAAAAAATGGCAGAGGATATGATTGATAAAGATATGGTAGATGTTATTGGCTCTGACTGTCATCATATTGGGCATTTAGAATTATTAAATTCTGTACGCACTCATCCTCACTTACATCAAATTGTAAATCACCCTAATTTACTAAATAAAATTTTATAATTTCAAACTCCCTCAAATTAGGGTGTTATTAAATTGTATGGTGAGTACTATAATGATTTGATTTAATGTATTTTAACTAAATAATAATATAGTGGTGAATTTTGCGGGTTAAAGTTGCTTTAACAAGTTACGTAAACTCACTTTATTGTCAATAATTTGGTGTAAATCTTTAATAGATACACGTTCTTGTTCCATAGTGTCTCTATCTCTTAAAGTTACCGTATTATCTTCTAAGGTTTGGTGGTCAACAGTTACCGAAAAAGGTGTACCAATCACATCTTGACGTCTGTAACGCTTACCGATAGAATCTTTTTCATCATATTGGCAATTAAAGTCCACTTTTAAATCCGAAATAATTTCTCGGGCTTTATCTGGTAAACCATCTTTTTTAGTTAAAGGCATTACGGCTACTTTGTAAGGAGCTAAAGCAGGAGGCAAAGCCAAAACTGTTCTTTTGCTCCCGTCTTTTAATGTTTCCTCTTTGTAAGCCATAGTTAACACCGATAAAAACATTCTGTCTAAACCAATAGAGGTTTCAACCACAAACGGCACATAAGATTCATTAATTTCAGGGTCAAAATAGCGTAATTTTTTACCACTATGTTTTTCGTGTTGTTTTAAATCAAAATCTGTTCTTGAATGAATTCCTTCTAACTCTTTAAATCCCATAGGGAAATTAAATTCAATATCTGCTGCTGCGTTGGCATAATGAGCCAATTTAATATGGTCATGGAATCTGTAATTAGATTCATCACCACCTAAAATTTTATGCCATTTAATTCTAAAATTTTTCCAATGTTCATACCATTTCATCTCCTCACCAGGACGCACAAAAAATTGCATTTCCATTTGTTCAAACTCACGCATTCTAAAAATAAACTGTCGGGCAACTATTTCATTTCTGAACGCTTTACCAATTTGTGCAATTCCAAATGGAATTTTCATTCTACCCGATTTTTGAACATTCAAATAATTAACAAAAATACCTTGAGCGGTTTCGGGTCTTAAATAAATTTTTGCTGATTCTCCAGACACAGAACCCAATTCAGTTGAAAACATTAAGTTAAATTGTTTAACATCTGTCCAATTTTTTGAACCACTTACAGGACAAGCAATGCCTAAATCTTCAATTAATTGTTTGATAGATGCTAAATCTTCTTTTTCAAGCCCTTCACGCATTCTGTCTTCAATAGACTTTATTTCGGCTTCACGTCTTAATACATTAGGATTAGTTGTTCTAAATTCCTCCTCATTAAAATCATCTCCAAACCTTTTTAATCCTTTAGCAACGTCTTTGTTAATTTTGGCTCTTATTTTTTCGATATGTTCTTCAATTAACACATCTGCACGGTAACGTTTCTTTGAATCTTTATTATCAATTAATGGATCATTAAAGGCATCAACATGACCACTGGCTTTCCATGTTTCAGGGTGCATAAAAATAGCTGCATCAATTCCAACAATATTCTCATGTAAATGTACCATTGATTTCCACCAATAGTTTTTAATGTTGTTTTTTAATTCTACACCAAGTTGACCATAATCGTAAGTTGCACTTAGACCATCATAAATTTCACTACTTGGAAAAACAAATCCAAATTCTTTTGCGTGACCTATGATGTCTTTTAATTTATCTTCTTGAGCTGCCATAATGTAAAAATTTTGGCAAATATAATTAATAGTTAGAAGTTATTATCTATTGAAAGCAAATTATACAGAAACAGCACCTTTTATGTGTGGGTGATGTTGATAATTTACCAATTCAAAATCTTCAAAAGTAAAATCTTCAATGTTTTTAATTGTTGGATTTAGTTTCATAGTAGGAAGAGGTAAAGGATCTCTACTTAATTGAAGTTTAACTTGATCAATGTGATTGTTATAAATATGCAAATCACCAAAAGTATGAACAAATTCACCTGGTTCTAAATCGCAAACTTGAGCTAACATTAACACCAATAATGCATAAGATGCAATATTAAATGGTACACCTAAAAACACATCTGCCGACCGTTGGTATAATTGGCAAGATAATTTTCCGTCAGCCACATAAAACTGAAAAAATGCGTGACAAGGCGGTAAAGCTGCTTTTCCGTTGGCAACATTATCAGAAAAAGACACTGATGTATCGGGCATTACAGATGGATTCCAAGCAGATACCATAATTCTACGATTGTTAGGATTATTTTTTAATTGATCAACCACCATGGCCAATTGGTCAATTCCTTCTCCGTTCCAATTTCGCCATTGAGCACCATAAACAGGACCTAAATCTCCATTTTCATCTGCCCAAGCATCCCAAATTTTAACCCCATTATCATTAAGGTATTTAATGTTTGTGTCTCCTTTTATAAACCACAACAATTCGTGAATAATAGATTTTAAATGTAATTTTTTAGTGGTTACCATTGGAAATCCTTCACTTAAATCAAATCTTATTTGACGTCCAAAAACACTAATCGTTCCTGTTCCTGTTCGGTCTCCTTTTTGATTTCCGTTATCTAAAATATCTTGTAATAAATCTAAATATGCTTTCATTATTGTAATCTAATCTTTTTATAAAAGTGTAAAGTTATAGGTAAGTCTGTTAATACGATAATCTTTAGATAGAATCTTTTAAAAAATTATTAACAAGAACAAATCAATTTATCATAAGATAGTTTGTTAATTACTTTTATATCTCCCTTAACCTTTCTAATGCCTTTTCTATGCTTTCAATGTTAGTATAGATTAAACGTAGTTTATTGTTACGCTCATTCATTTGACAATGTTTTGGGTTGGTTTGAATGTAATTTAACACTTTTGTAAATTGTGGAGATTCATAATAAGGAGAGTCTTGTTTGTAAACAAAATACCCTATCATTTTTTTGCCTTTAATAACTAATTTTTCAAACCCTATGGATTTGGCTAACCACCTCAATTTTATAGATTCGCAAAGCTCAATGGCTGGTGGGGGTAATTCTCCAAACCTGTCTTTTAATTGATGAATAAATTCTGATAATTCTTCTTCATTTTTACAGTTATCCAAGTCTTGATAAAGTGATAAACGTTCCGATACATTATTAACATAATCATCAGGTAAAAGCATTTCTAAATCGGTTTCTAAAATGCAATCTCTAACAAACTCTTTACCTTCAAGAGATTCATCTTCCTTATCAAATAAATCTTTAAACTCCTCTTCTCTTAACTCTTGCAAGGCTTCATTAAGTATTTTTTGATACATTTCAAATCCTATATCAGAAATAAAACCTGTTTGTTCGCCTCCTAATAAATTTCCTGCACCACGTATATCTAAATCTCGCATAGAAATGTTAAACCCAGACCCTAAGTCTGTAAAATGTGCCAATGCTTCTAATCGTTTGCGTGAATCTGAAGGTAAAAGGTGCATAGGTGGCGCAATTAAATAACAAAAAGCCTTTTTATTAGACCGCCCAACACGTCCACGCATTTGGTGTAAATCACTTAAACCAAAGTTTTGTGCTTGGTTAATAATAATAGTATTGGCATTAGATACATCAATCCCTGATTCAATGATGGTGGTAGCAACAAGCACGTCATAATCGCCATTAATGAATTCCATCATCACTTTTTCAAGTTTTTTTCCATCCATTTGACCGTGTCCAACTCCTACTCTAATGTTAGGACATAGTCTTTGAATCATTCCAGCTACTTCATGTATATTATTTACTCTATTATGTACAAAAAACACTTGTCCTCCCCTTTGGGTTTCATAAGTGATGGCATCTCTAATAATGTCTTCACTAAATCCAATCACTTCCGTTTCAACAGGTTGACGGTTAGGCGGAGGGGTGTTAATAATTGATAAATCTCTAGCTCCCATTAATGAAAACTGTAACGTTCTTGGTATGGGTGTAGCTGTTAATGTTAAAGTGTCAACGTTGGCTTTTAGCGTTTTTAGTTTGTCTTTAACACCAACTCCAAACTTTTGTTCCTCATCAATAATTAATAATCCTAAATCTTTAAACTCTATTCGTTTACCAACAATGGCATGTGTACCAATTAAAATATCTATTTTTCCTTCTTTTAATTTTTTAATGGTTTCGGTAATTTGCTTGGCCGATTTAAACCTATTAATGTAATCTACAGTACAAGGAAAGTTTTTTAACCTATCTGAAAACGTTTTGTAATGCTGTAATGATAAAATAGTTGTAGGCACTAAAACTGCCACTTGCTTACTGTCGCAAACGGCTTTAAATGCAGCCCTAATTGCTACTTCTGTTTTTCCAAACCCCACATCTCCACAAACCAATCTATCCATAGGTGCTTCACTTTCCATATCTTTTTTAACGTCAAGAGTAGATTTTAATTGATCGGGGGTATCCTCAAAAAAGAAACTGGCTTCAAGTTCATTTTGTAAGTAATTATCTGGAGAAAAAGCAAACCCTTTTTGTTGTTTTCGCTTGGCATAAAGTTTAATTAAATCGTAAGCTATTTCTTTAACTTTTGATTTGGTTTTCTTTTTAACTTTATCCCATTGTGGCGACCCTATTTTATTTAATTTAGGCTGAGTACCGTCTTTACCAGTGTATTTAGAGATGCGGTGTAAAGAGTGAATAGATACATACAAGACATCATTGTCTTTGTATATCAATCTTATGGCTTCTTGTGGTTTTCCATTAACATCTATAATTTCTAATCCCGAAAATCGTCCTACACCATGGTCAATGTGTGTAACAAAATCGCCTTTATTTAAGTTGTAAACTTCTTTAAGTGTTAAGGCTTGTTTGTTTTTTCTAAATCCTTCTTTTAATTTAAAACGGTGATAGCGTTCAAAGATTTGGTGGTCTGTATAACACGCTATTTTTAAATCGTTATTAATAAAACCTTGATGAAAAGACAAATCTAAAGTTGAAAATTCAACATTAGCTTCTAAATCTTCAAACACAGCATAAATCCGTTCAATTTGCTTAGGTTGATTAGATACAATTAAGGTTTTAAATCCTTGTTGCTTGAGGTCTTGTAAATTTTCAATTAATAAATCAAAGTTTTTATTAAAAGTAGGCTGAGGAGAGAGGTTAAAATGAATGGATTTTGATTCAAAATTTTCGTTACTTCCAAATTCAACCACTTGTTGTTGGTCTATTAAATGATTAAAATAAGCTTTATCTAAAAACAAATTGGTTGGTGGAGATGCTTTAGTTGGAGTGTCAGGCAATTCATTATAAATTTCAAGGGCTTTTTGATATTCTACCTCTAAAATCCCTTTGGTAAACATCACATCTTTAAACCATAAGGTTGTTTTTTTACCTATAAACTCAATAAAAGATAATCTTTTTTCGTTGGTTACAGCCGTTTGGATGTTGGGCACAACCGTCATTCTGTTGTGATGAGAAATAGATAATTGATTAACGGGGTCAAAGGTTCTTATACTATCTACCTCATCTCCAAAAAACTCAATGCGGTAGGGTTGGTCATTAGAATAAGAAAATACATCAACAATACCACCACGCACAGCAAACTGACCCGGTTCATAAACAAAATCTACCTTTTCAAACTTGTATTCAATAAGTAATTCATTAATAAAATCAATAGAATATTCAACTCCTTTTTTTATGGATAAAATGGTTTTTGCAAATTGTTTTTTAGTAATAACTTTTTCAAACAAAGCCTTGGGGTAGGTAACAATAATTAATTTGGTTTGAGATTTATGCCCTCTATTAATTCGCTCTAACACTTCAGCCCTTGCCACCACATTAGCATTATCTGTTTGTTCAGTTTGATATGGCTTTTTATAAGAATGAGGAAAAAATAAAATGTTATTACTTTTTTTATTTAAAGATTGAATGTCGTTTAAAAAATAAGCCGCTTCCTCTTTATTATTTAATACAATTAAATGTACATTGTTGGTTTGATGAATAACACCATTAATAAAAACAGAAGTAAACGACCCAAATAAACCGTTTAAAGATATTTTGGTTTGCTCATCTTGCAAAAAAGTAAGGGTATCTTTTGCTTGGGGTGATTCTTGAATAATGAATTTAAAATCGTCTAATGTCATTTGGTGTGCAAAAATAATATAATCAATTTAAACTTTAACAATAAATATTACACATCTAAATAAAATTACATCCGTTTAACTTATTTTTACTAAGTATTGAAAATAGTTTTTCTATATTCGCAGAAAAAAATTAAAAAATGGCAAAAGAAAGAAAACCTCTATCATTTGGAAAAGTATTTTTAGCAAGTTTATTAGCAACTGTTGTTTCAGGAATTATTGTGCTCATTATTTTCTTTGGAATTATTAGCGCCATGATGTCTGGTTTTGACCCTAAACCCATGATAATTAAAGACAATACTGTATTGCATTTAAAATTAAATTCAGATATAGGAGATTTGTCATACACCAACTTAAATAAAACGTCTTTACAGTTAGACAAAAAATTGGGTTTATATGATATTTTAACTGGAATAGAATTGGCTAAAACAGATGATAAAATAAAAGGTATTTTTATTAATGTTGGAAGTGTTAATGCCGGAATGGCAACCATTAAAGAAATAAGAGATGCTTTAGAAGATTTTAAAACATCAGGTAAATTTATTGTTGCCTATAACGAAAATTATACCAAAAAAGGATATTATTTATCGTCTGTAGCTGACGAAATATATGTATTTCCTTCTGGAATGTTTGATTTTTTAGGGCTTGGTGTTGAATCATTTTTCTTAAAAGGAGCATTAGAAAAATTAGAGGTTAAAATGCAAATTATAAGAGGAACAAACAACAAATTCAAATCTGCAGTTGAACCTTTAATGTACGACCACATGAGTGATGCCAATAGAGAACAAACTCAAAAATATTTAGATGCCTTATGGAACGAAATGTTGTTAGCAGTAAACAAAAGCAGAGGAGTATCCATTGACCAGCTAAACGAAATTGCGGACTCTGTATATATCAGACGCTCTGCTCAAGCAGTTGATTATCAATTAGCAGATGGCGTTAAATATTATGACGAAATACTTGACTTATTAGGGCAAAAAGCAGGATTAAATGACAAAGGTGAGATTGAATTTTTCTCTTTTAAAAAATACGCCCTTAAAAAAGGTAAAAACCAACGCATAAAAAATAAAAGAAAAGGAGAAAATATTGCGGTAATTTTTGCTGAAGGAGATATTGTTGATGGAGAAGGAGAAATAGGTCAAATTGGTGGTACATCAATGGCACGTTTAATAAGAGAAGCAAGATTAGACACCACCATTAAAGCAGTTGTTTTAAGAGTTAATTCTCCGGGAGGTAGTGCCTTAGCTAGCGACATTATTTGGAGAGAAATTATTTTAACCAAAGCCCAAAAACCAGTTGTGGTTTCAATGGGAGATGTTGCTGCCTCTGGTGGATATTACATCTCTTGCGCAGCCGATAAAATTTATGCTCAACCCAACACCATTACTGGTTCAATTGGCGTGTTTGGTGTTATTCCTTACACTGGCGATTTATTAAAAAATAAATTGGGAATTACTATTGACAGGGTACAAACCAATGCACACTCAGTTTATTCTTTTAATAAAGCATTAACACCTGATGAATATAAAATTATACAACAAGGCGTAGATGATATTTATGACGACTTTATAACTAAAGTTGGTGAGGGAAGAGGAATGAGTAAAGCTGATGTAGATAGTATAGGGCAAGGTAGAGTTTGGGCAGGGACTGATGCCATAAACATTGGTTTAATTGATGGGTTTGGTGGGTTGAACACTGCCATTACTGATGCTGCCGAAAGAAGTCAAATATCTAAAGATGATATTTGCATAAAAGTAATGACCACCATTAAAACCGACAAATTAATGGAGTTAATTGAAAACATTGAAGAACAAGAGCAAACAGATGTGGACGCTAACAACTCTAAACTTCAAAAACAATTAATGGATATGTATCATTATATTAAAACATTAGAAACCAATTCTGGTTTTCAAGCACGTTTACCTTATTTGTTTTGGATAGATTAAACAAAATTACCGTTAAATCAATAAAAAAAACAGTTTAAAATTTTTGTTATTTCAAACTTCTTAAACAAAAAATTTCAACAACAATCTGATTTTTAGCACTTTATATCTAAAAAACCTCAGTTTTATTGCTAAAATATTAAAAAAACAAAATCAACAACATTTTTGTGATTAAATAATTTATTGTTATCTTTGTACAAATTAATTATTAACAAAAAAATAAAAATTATGAAAAAATTATTACTTTCTTTAGGGTTAGGAATTCTTTCGTTTGCTGGCTTTTCGCAAGTTCAGTTAAACTTAACAGGTTCTTGCCAATATGCTGGAGGTTATTTTATTGACTGGAATGATATGGACTTTTGGACAAATGGAATAGGTACTCAATCATGGGCCAATACACCAAACATGTTGATTTCAGCTAATGCTGTTACAGCTGATTTAGTACTTTATGAAGGGGTAGATCCTGTTGCTCATGGAAACTGTACGTTTGATAAGGCATGTGATAATGGAGGACCAACTAACGCTGCT
>CAYQRJ010000055.1:0-11761 GCA_964419855.1 uncultured Crocinitomix sp. | reverse complement strand
TTTAACCAATTAAAGAAATTTTATGACGAAAAAAGATAAACAGTTAGAATTAAAAGATAAAATCGTAAAAGGACTTGAAAAAGTGTACGAAAAACTTATCATATTTAAAAAGGAAAAAAATAGTGAACTTGTAATTATGCAAGGAGATAAAATAGTGAAAATCAAACCTTAATAAAATGCTAAGTGCAACAATTTGTATAGTTAATAGCCTGCATTTTTTAAACCTAAAAGTTAATTTCATTAAATAAATTTTGTTATTAACCGAAAGTTTAGTAATTTTTCAATGACTACTAACCATACAATAGCCGTTAGCACAAATTAAATGACCTTTCGAAATTAAAATGAATGAAGATAATTTATACTTATTATTCTGCTATTTAATCCAACTTATCACAATGGTAATTTGGATTCGTAGAAGTAAAAACAAAAAAAGGGCGGGAATAATTAATCTTTCTGTGTTTGTAATTTACAATGTATTGTTTCACTACAATTTGATTTATAATTCTTCTGGCGGTTCTGAACTTGTTTGGTTGTTTTATTTAATGCTATCATTAGGACTGCATTGGTTGATAAATACAATTGGAATAATTAGAACATTTGGTAGTAAATTGAAAATTTGGAGTAATTAATAAAAACCGCTAAACCTTTGGTTTAGCTTTTAAAAATGAAAAGATAAAAACAAAAGACAAAGGGTTTAGCTAAGTGCCGATTTGAAAGTTTGTAGCTTTGAAATCCCGCATAACACATAGCCAAACGTTTTATGGCTTGGGATTATCATAAAACAAAAACAATAGTATCAAAACCTATTATTAATTGAACTAATAAAAAGATAAAAGTTATGAAATATTTTTTTAGAATAGCTTTGCTATTATTTGTTTTCTTACCATTTAAAGCATTTTCTCATCATAACAATATTTATATAGAACAAATTGATTCAGTGAAAATAATTGCTGATAAATTTTTAATTTATAATGACTTTATAAACTCGTATGAAGTCTCTGATAAAGATTTAGATGATTTCTATAATTTGAATCCTAAATTAGCATCTAAATATTTTCCTTCTATTTTAGAAAAATATGACTTAACATTATATGCTCAATTTAATTTAGCCTTTATTCTGTATTTAGAAAATAAAAAATCATTCTTAATTAAACTTTGGTGTAAATATAAACATCATTACCATGGTGGAACTGTTAAAACGTCTGATGAAATAATTTATTTTGATAAGATTGTATTTTTATTTGAATATTATAAAATTTCAATAGATACAATTACAAAAGAATGCTCAGCTCTTTCAAAGTGATTTACTCAATTAAATCGTCACAACAAATATAGCACTCCATCTTTTTTACGAATATTTTTAAGACTAAGATAAATGCGAGTCAAAATATTTTAATATTTTAGTAAAATCATTTATCATATCAATTACCTTTACAAACAAAAACACATTGCAAGCAGATATTCTTTTAATAACACCACCATTCACTCAGTTGAATACACCTTATCCAGCTACTGCTTATCTAAAAGGATTTTTAAACACCAAAAATATTTCATCTTTTCAAGCAGACTTAGGCATTGATGTTATTTTAGATCTGTTTTCGGATAAAGGATTAGCTCAACTATTTTGTCAAGTTGAACAACATCAATTAAAATCTAAAAATAGTCAAAGGATTTATGCTTTAAAAAAAGAGTATATTAAGACTATTAATGAGGTGATTCTTTTTTTGCAAGGAAATAATCCTACCTTGGCACACAGTATCTGTTCAGATGATTTTTTACCACAAGCATCAAGGTTTAATCAAGTAGAGGATTTAGATGAGGTATTTGGTATTGTGAGTTTGCAAGATAAAGCCAAGTATTTGGCTACGTTATATATTGAGGATATATCGGATTTTATTGTAGAACAAATTGATACCAATTTTGGGTTTAGCAGATATGCTGAACGTATTTCGTCCTCTGCACATACATTTGATGAACTTTACGAAATCCTTCATTCTCCAAATTCTTTAATTACACAATATACCCTAAAACAATTAGAACAATATATTCAAAAAACTCAACCTAAACTGCTTGTTGTTTCCATTCCTTTTCCTGGAAATTTGGTGCAGGCATTTAAGTGTGGTCAATTTGTAAAGCAAAAATATCCTCACATTAAAATTGTATTTGGAGGTGGTTTTCCTAACACCGAATTAAGAAGTGTTAAAGATAAAAGGGTATTTGAGTTTACTGATTTTATTTGTTTAGATGATGGTGAAGCGCCATTAGAGCAAATTTATTCTCATCTTACAAAAGCAACTCCTTTATTAACCTTAAAACGGACGTTTATTTTACAAGAAAATGAAGTGGTTTTTATTAATAATCCTGTCATTAAAGATTATCATCAAAAGGATGTTGGTACACCAGATTATTCAGATTTGAGACTAAAAGAATATATTTCGGTAATAGAGGTGGCAAACCCTATGCACGCTTTATGGAGTGATGGCAGATGGAATAAAATGACTTTGGCTCACGGTTGTTATTGGGCAAAATGTACATTTTGTGATGTATCTTTAGATTACATTAAACGTTATCAGCAAACCTCAGTTAGTTTATTGTGCGATAGAATTGAGAAGATAATTGAACAAACTGGTCAAACTGGATTTCATTTTGTAGATGAAGCTGCTCCACCTGCATTAATGAGAGATTTGGCTCTTGAAATTATAAAAAGAAATTTAACCATTAGTTGGTGGACAAATATTAGATTTGAAAAACGTTTTACAAATGATTTATGTTTTTTATTAAAACAGTCGGGATGTATTGCTGTGTCTGGCGGAATTGAAGTGGCATCTGACCGTTTATTAAAATTGATTGACAAAGGAGTGGATTTAGAACAATTAACCCAAGTTACCCACCATTTTACATCTAACGGTATTATGGTTCATTCATATTTAATGTATGGCTTTCCAACTCAAACCGATCAAGAAACCATTAATTCATTGGAAGTGGTTAGACAATTATTTCAACATCAATTAATTAATTCAGGGTTTTGGCATCAATTTGCAATGACTGCACACAGCCCAATAGGTTTAAACCCTCAAAAGTTTAAGGTAAGTAGTGTGTTAAAAGATGAGGGTTCTTTTGCTAATAACGATCGTCCTCATATTGACAATAAAGGTTGCGACCATCAAAAATATAGTCAAGGGTTAAAAACTTCAATTTATAATTATATGAATGGAGCTGGGCTTGATTTACCTTTGCAAGAATGGTTTGATTTTTCTATCAAGCCACCAACCATTTCGCCTCATTATATAGAACAGTTTTTAGATAATCAAATGCCTAAAACCATTAATAATCATACTAAAATAGTGTTTTTGCACCCTGTTCCTTCAATTGAAATTTATGAGGTAACAAGAAAAGGAAAAAGCAGACAAATGGGGAAAATGGTATTACACACTAACAATCATATTGAAGTGATAAAAGGTTTGGTTGATGAGATTGGTATTTTAAAGCAATTATTAGAATTTATTAATATTGAACAAAGTAAAATAAAAACGTTAAAGCAGGTGAATGATTTTTATGAAAATTTAGCAAAACAACCTTTTGATAATTTTTTAAGCACTACTTATTTTCCGCAATTAAAATCTAACGGACTTTTGTTTTTGTAGTTAACTTCAAAAAAACTCCCTCAAATTTGGGTGTTAATAAATGGCATAACAGATAATTTAATTAATTGATTTACTGCGTTTTAATTAAAAAAATAATAATATAGTGGTGAATTTTGCGGGTTAAATAAATTTAAGTAACAGAGCCAGCTTGTCTTTTAATTCTGTAATTCGTTTTAATTTGCCCACCTGCCTTAAATTAATGGCTGATGTGGTGTAATATTTATGTTTATTTTCAAGGTAATTAATTTGCATTTTTAACCATTCTATTTCATTAAGTTCAGATTTAAAAGTGCTTATTTCTTTTCGTAGTTTCTCGGCTATGTGATGGTAGTCTAGTCTGCCTAAATAATCGTGGTCGGCATCACTTAATATTTTTTCAGATAATGTAATGGGTTCAATCCTGTTATTAGTGGCTAAAATCATTTTAGAGATGGTTTCAATATCGGTTGGAGAATAGCCGTATTTAGGAGCCATTTGTTTAAAAATTTTCACACCAATTTCTTCATTGTCATCATAAGCAATTATAAAACCAGCATCATGAAAAAGGGCAGCTGTGCATAATAGCATAGTTTCTTTAGGAGAAAGTCCCTCTAAATTAGCATATTTTTTGGCAGCTTGTTCAACATTTAAAGTGTGTTCAACAGAGTGATATAATAAATTTTCATCTAATTCAATTTTTAATTGATTTATAATATCAGTTCTAATTCTATCAAAATCTTCAGTAGGTAAATTGGCTAAGGTTCTTAATTTATAGTTAGCATTATGTCCGCGTTTATCAAAAGAAAATTCAGGTTTAATGCGTTGTAAAAAGTGCATTTCAATTTCTCCTCTATTTTTTACTTTTATGCAACCTCTAGGTGTAGTTTCAAAAAAAGGGTTAATTTTTTTATAAAAATCTTCAGATATGTTAATGTGATTAGGTAAACTAGTTTGTTCACATCTTGCTGCCACATTAACCGAATCGCCCCAAACATCAAAACTAAATTTATGTTTTCCAATTACTCCCGCAATTAAATCGCCTGAGTGCAACCCAATTCTTATTTCCCAATAATCATTACCCAAAGCTTTTTGTGTTTCAATTTCGGTATTAATAAAGCTTTGAATTTCTAGTGCAGCTAAGGCAGTATTAATTTCAATAATATTGTGTTTTTTTGTAACCCCTCCTGCTGCCATATAAGCATCTCCAATGGTTTTTATTTTTTCTAGTTTATATTTTAAAATAATCTCATCAAACTTTGTAAAATAAAAATCTAATTTCTCAATTAGTTCTTTAGGTTTTAATTGTCTTGCTTTGTTAGAAAACTTAACAAAATCGGTAAATAAAATGGTGCAATTTTGATGCTTCCTTGGCGTAGATTTACCAAAATGTTCAAACTCGTTAAGGGTATCAATGGGTAAAATATTCTCTAATAAATTGGATATTCTTTTGTTTTTTAGATAGATTCTTTTGTAAGTGTCAATTTTTGCTTTAACCAAATTAGGAATGTAAGGTTTTAATAAATAATCAACAGCTCCTTTTTTTAAACCTTTAACTAATTTGTAAACTTTTTCTTTTTTAGAGGCAATGGCAATTACAAAAATATCTTTATTGGCTTTGTTTGAGGTAATATTATCAACAAAATTAAAAAAATCTATGTCTTTGGTATCTACACTGCATAATACAATGGCAATTTTTTTTTGTTTAATAATATCAATTGAACTTTGTTTACATTTTGATTTAAAAATATTGTTACCAGGCGATTGTAAAATACTATACAAGTAATTCAAGTCGGTTTCATTATCGTCTATAATTAAAATGTTAACAATTTGTTCTTTCATTGCTCACTACCAATTAAACCAATTAAAAGCCATTCCATTACTTCTCTTTTTAGCCCTTTTATGTCCCATTAATTGAATACTTTCCAATTCTTCTTCAATAATTTCGTCAATGGTTTTGTGTTTTTCTATCTCAATGCCTTTTTCTAAGATAAAATCATCAATACTCACTTCATTTTCATCTAAAGGTTGTAAGCCAACATAATCTATGCTCCAATCATCATCTTTATAACTTTTAGATTTATAAAAATAAACATATCCCTCTTTGCCCTGAACGGTAACTTTATGTTTAGCAACAAACTGCATACTGTCTTTTTCTGGGTTAAATTTTTTGTCGTATAATAAAGATTCAACCATATATTTTTGAGTTTTATATTTGGTAGGAAATAAGTCTAGTCTATTAATCCAATCTAATCTTTTGTACAAATAATTTCGGTTAATTAAATCAGCTGCTAATTCTTCCCAAATTTGGGTAGGAACATCAATATTTTTTTCAACTAAACGGATGTAAATATCAGTTCTTACTTCATAATCCTCTACTCGTTTTAGTTTTTCAAAATAATCTTTAACAGCTGGTTTTTTATAAAAAGGAATAAGTAGTGTGGTGTAGTTAACCAACATATAATTTCCTTTATTTTTATAACTTGAATAAGAATATTTTGAAGGGTCTTTCCCTTTTTGAGATTGCTCATAAGCTATTTGGCTTTTAAGCTCAATTTTTGCCTCTCTTAAAATTTGTTTGTAACGTTTTTTATATTTTTTGCCTTTAATTTTATCTCCCCTTACCAAGTTAGATAATAAATTATAAATGGGCTCTTTATAAGATTTAACAAAAGTGTAATCTAAAACATTTGGATAAATTTCTTTACTAATTTCGGTTGAATCATAAAAAGGATAAAAGATATATTTGATACCCCAACTGTCTGATGATAATGGGATATCGTCATCTAATAATTGTGTAAATGCTTTGTATGCTTTTTTAGTTTTTTGTTTAGCCAATGCTTTTAAAATGGCAATTTGATACATAGCAGTATCCTCTACCTGTGGATATAAATTGATAAGAAACGGTAAAATTCTTTTATCATTTAATTTACCTAAATCAACAATTAATTGCTTTTTAACATTGATGTGTTTTTCAGGAAAAGGGTAGGTAGTTATTGCTTTCATTAACTCATCCACATCTTCATCATCAAATCTAATGTAGTTGCTTATAGATTGAAAAGCAAACTCTTTGGTTAAACTGTCCTCACTATAAATATCACTTAAAAACTTTTTAGATTTATCATCAAAAATAGATACACCAATAATTGTGTCCATAGGTTTAAAATGTTCATAAAAATTAGCAATAAAAGGGCTAAGAGGATTAATGGTGTCAGTAGTGGTTAATAATCTGTAAACCACGCCGTGTTTTAATACAAATTTGGTTTTAATTACTCTGCAACTGTTAGTGTCTGTAAAATCGGCTTCAAAAATTTGCAAACCATCTTTTTCGTAAGCTTTTTTACGGTAGGTGATGAGTTTATTTTTTTTCTTAACCAATCTTTCTTCAACTGCCCATAAAGAATCTATGTTGTCATATTCTTCAAAATCGTGAAATTTGTAGTACAACACATTAATTTCTTCATAGTTTTCAGAGTAATATGTTCTATCGTAATCAAATTCCTCAAAAGAATTATCAGTTTTATCTTTTTCTAAATTATTGTTTCTAACTCTTTTAGCTTTTACATATAAATCATTATAAATGGTTGGCGATAAATAATTAGATTTTGTAGTAAAAAACAATGTAGAATCGGCTTTGGGTTCAAATTTAAAATTGTATTTAAATTCACCTATTTTAAAGCTGTCAAAAAATTGTGCTGAAGGTTGATTGTTATCTGTAACCTGACTTACTAAATAATAAAACGGTCCTTTTATTACAATTTTAAGGTAAAGGTGTTTATTGTCTGGGGTTAAGGCAGATGCCGTAGCGGTGGGTAGTTTAGCACCATCAACAAACTTAACATCTACTGAATCAATGTCTAAATTTTCACAAAATTGTTCTGCCAAGCGATTTAGTTCGTAATTGTCTTCTTCAATAAAAATGAAATCAAATAATACTGCACGTTTAACAAAAAAGTAATCTTTGGTTGATTTATCATAAGCTTCAACCTCAATATTATCGTATAAAGAGGAGATGTGTGTATTACCTTTTGATGAATAATAATCAGGTAATTTAATTTGGACATCATTTTTTATAGATGTATAATTAATCCACTTATCAGAAGGTGTTTTTAATTGGATAGAATTAAAAAATCCATCACTCATTGTTTTGGCTACTTCATCTTTACCGCCCATTTTAAAAATAAATAGGTTTAAAGGTGTAAGAATAAATTGATAACGTTGATAATTACCTGATGCCGTTTTATTGATAATATCTAACCCTTTAAACCCTTGTTTGTTGATGATTTTTTTTGTTTCAATATCACCCGGAACACTCTCAAACAATACACTGTCTAATTTTTGTAAAAAGTCAGATTGCTTTAATTTTGATAAATAACTATATGTGCTAATTTGTCTAACTGTAAAAAAAGAACCATTGGTTAATTCAGGCGAAAAGAATTGACGTTGATTAGCTTTACTCGTAGGTGTTTCGTACATTTTACCAGGTACTTTAAGCGAAAATAACTCAGATTGAAAAGGAGTGGTATATTTTAGTTCTACTTTTTTATCGTCAAGATTTTCTTTGCGTTTTTTAGTGTCGTCAGTTATAGTGGTAGCCATAGGTTCAACGGTATATCCTTTATCTCTTAATTTTTGAATAACCCCATTTTTACCAGCTAAATGAGCCGCACCAATTCCAATAAATAAGCTAATGTTTTCTTTTTGAATAAAAGAATCAATTCTTGCAGTCATTATTTCATTTCTGATTTTAAGCATATAATTCATAAAATTTTCAGAATTGATTTGAGAGTGAATGGAATCCAAAAGCAATACATCTTTATTTCTGTAGGCTTCTTTTATCAATTCATTGGCAGTCATCTCCTTATCCTCTTTCATTTTGGTGTACCAAGGGGCAGGTTCTTTTTTATCAGGGTCGGGTAGGTTACCCATTTTACTAAAGTGGGTAGATTGTCTAAAATCTTCTAAGCTATACACTTCTCTTCCTGTTTTTTTTCCAGTTTGATAAATAAATAAATCTAAAAATGTTTCTTCTTGAAAATCTAACTTACTTTTATTTTCACGATATAGCATCCAATTACTTAAATAATGGTCGTAAGATATGGCGTCTTTTAAATCTTTATTTTCGGGTAAAGTCAATTCAAATGCTTTTTGATAAAAACCTCTGTAAGTTGAATATTTAAAACCGTATTTTCCTAAATAATCATTGGCGTAAGGAGAGGCAAAAATTTCATCTAACCAAATAATAGGATTTGATTCTAAAGCAACGGCATCAGTACTTTCAATGGCATCAAAAAATTCTTCTCCTAAATGAAAAGCAAGTCTGCCACTAATGTGCATTGTACCATAAAGGTAAGATGTTTTTTGAGTGTTGGGATTGGTGATTTTCCAAAGTAAACTATTTTGTTGATTTTGTGAATGAGATATTAAGCTAAAAGTACTTAATAAAAGTGTTAGAAATAAATTTTTCATAGTTGATTAATAAAATTGAACTCTAAAAGTATTAAAATTAATTTTAATTAAGGTATTAATAAGTGTTAAAACTTGTTTTTTGATTGACAATTTAATTAGGTTTATTATATTTGCCATTATTAGAATTAAAATTGATTGTTAATGGAAATCACCAATGAATTAGTAGAACACATTGCGCATTTATCTCGTTTAGAGTTTAATGGAGCAGATAAAGACGTCATAAAAAAAGATTTACAAAATATGATTGAATTTGTAGATGAGTTAAACGCAGTTGATACAGATGGGGTAGAGCCATTAATTTTTATGTCTGAGTCCATTAACGTTTTAAGAGAGGATGTAGCATTTAACCCTATAACGCAAGAAGAAGCACTTAAAAATGCAGCTCACCACGATTCTGATTACTTTAAAATTGCCAAAGTGTTAAGACAATAAAAAAAGAGCTGACTTAAAAGTCAACTCTTTCAATAAAAACCCAAAATCTATGAAATTAATTAGTCATAGTTGATTTGTATAATGAAATAACCGTGCCAAAAAAATAAGATTATGAGAGGAAAATTAAAAGCCCTATTTTTTTTATTGAGATTACATTACTTGTTTCCATCTCATTTACTTAAATTTTTTGGTGAATTTTCTGACTTGTCAAAATTTGTTCACCAACATAAAAATATTGAGTTTTGCGACTTTTACAGCTCAAAATTTGATTATAAAAAAAGAGAAAAATTGTTTGAATATGTAATTGAAAAAGAAAATTTGAATTCAGAAATAGATTACTTAGAATTTGGAGTAAGTAAAGGAGGCTCTTTTATATGGTGGGCTGACAAAATAACAAATCCCAATGCTAAATTTTACGGATTTGATACGTTTACTGGACTACCTGAAGATTGGGGGCCTTTTAAAGCGGGGGATATGTCGAATGGCAATGAGCCACCAAAAATGGATGACAATAGAGTTCAGTTTTTTCAAGGTGTGTTTCAGCAAACTCTTGTTCCATTTTTGTCTAATTATAAAGCAGATAGAAAAAAAGTTATTCATATGGATGCCGATTTGTATTCGGCAACCTTATATGTTTTAACTTTAATGACACCTTATTTAAAAGCTGGAGATGTTATCTTTTTTGATGAGTTTAACGTACCAATGCACGAGTTTAAAGCATTTACAGAATGGTCTAAATCATTCTATATTGATTATGAAGTGATTGGAACTGTTAATAATTTCTATCAATTGGCTTTAAAAATTAAGTAATTAGGGTGGGTTAGGACCTACAAATTCAAGACAAGGATTTTTTCCTATAAAGCAGGCGTCTTGAATCACAATTTTTTTCTTTAAAACAGTTGTTGTGTCAGTAATTTCAAATTCAACCAAGTTACTTTTCCACCACTCTCTATAACAATCTTTTCCTTGACTTTTAGCAAAATTGTTTGATTTTTGGTAAAAATTAGCATAAAACTCATCAAATGGAACATCTTTAAACTTTTCTTTAATACCATATTTGCCAGATTTTAATTGCATTTTTTTTACGCCCAAACTATCAGTTTTAAAAGTTGTTTTTTTATTGGTTTTTAAATTGGTTAAAACAAATTCTGCTTTTTCAGGTGAATAACGATTAAGCATCTCTTCAGTAGGAGCAGCACCTCCACAATACGGAAAATAACGGATAATTTCAAACTCAAAATTGTAAGGCTGTTGTTCAACCGTTTGCGTATCTTTGATTTGAGAGGTTTTAATAACAGTAGTAGAAGTATCAATAGTAGAAGTGTCACCTATAGAATTAACAACAATAATAGATGTGTCAGTGGTAATTTCTGTTGTAGTTTGTTGATGTAAGCCACATCCTGCAATAAAAGTAAAAATTAAAATATAAAAAGTTAGTTTCATATTGTTTTTTTAATTGACTACAAATTAAATCAAAAAAAGTTCATCAAATAGTCCACTCATTATGAACAACGGCAACCAAATAAAAATTGCCTTGATACTTTTCAATATAAAATATTAAAGAAGACCAATCCATTCCATCATAATTACCACTGCCTTTGTAATAATATTCAACATATTGAGCATCTGGAAAAATGGATTTAATATTATTTAAGGTATTGCTAAAGGCCAATTTAGAATTGATGTTTTTACGAGTAGTTAGAGTTTTAAAATCAACAGGATATACAAATTGTTTAAAATAATCTTTGATGGTTAGCTCTATGGGGTCTCCCGAACCATCATATCGCCCCCATAAAATCACTTTGTTTTGATTCAAATCGGTAATAAATTCATCAGTTTTGTAATTCACACCCATAGTATCTAAAAATGTATAAGGAGAAAAATAAGTTCCTTTTTCAGGGTGAAAATATTGGGCAAATTCAGTTAAATTATTATTTGATAATACATCTATTAACTGGTCTGTAAATTGTTCTAATGTAGTGGAATCTTCTTTAATAATTTCATCATTAATCTCTATGTCTGTAGAGTCTTTTGACATTACCTCATTGTATTCTATCTCTTCATCAACCACACCGCCCAAACCATTTGAAGTTGGTTTTTGGATGCAACTAATAAGCATAATAAATATAGTGAAAATAATTAAGTTTTTTTTATTCATTTTTTTTATTATTTATAGCATTTAAAGTTGCTAATTCAGAATTAGTCTCAGGCAAAGTTTTATTAAAATTTGTTATAGCTTT
>CAYQRJ010000054.1:0-11767 GCA_964419855.1 uncultured Crocinitomix sp. | reverse complement strand
TAAAAGAAAAGGTTAAATTATTATAAAAACTCAATAGCCTCCTAAATAAATTTTGCCTACTTCTCAAGAAACTTCTCTTTGGGTTAAGCACCAAAACCTCTATGTTTTTTTTAGCCATTGGGTCTGTTAAACAAATATATTTAACTTCAACATTGCTATAAAATTGTTCAAAAAAAGGCGTGTTTTTACTAAAAGTAGCTTAAACTGCTTGTTTTATTGGATGTTTTTTAGAGTTTATTGCTTTGTTTTTTACCTTACATACAGTTGACCAGGAATTTTATAAATAGCTCCATCTGTACCCTTTGCAAAAATGTAGTAAATATAAACCGCTTTTTTAACTGGATTACCAGATAAATCGGTACCGTCCCAAGTAAAATCTTTATCATCTGATTCAAAAATAACATTTCCAAATTGATCTTTAATAACAATATTAAACTCTTCTATGTTAGTTGTTTTAATTAAAAATTCATCATTAATTCTGTCACCATTTGGTGTAATGACATTAGGGATATTATCTATTGATGATTCTGCTTTAATGGTTATTGCTTTTTGTTCTTGATAAACTTCATTGTCTTCAGAAATTAAAGTTAAACTCACTTCATATTCTCCTGCAGCGTCATAAATGTGAATGGGGTTTTCTTTGTCAGAGGTTTCTCCATCACCAAAATACCATATAATTTTAACTGCATTATTAGCATTAGCATTAAATTGATATTTGAATTTATTATCAAACAATTTAACGCTTATGTTTCCACTTGGGTAAATTATGTTTTTTGTGATATCAGAACCAACTGAAGTATTATTATTAGTAGATGAATTGGTTTTATTAACTTTAGGTGAAACAGAATTTTGGTTGGTTTTTTGATTTGACAAAATGGTTTGAGCATCATTATCATCAGTTTTATTAATAGTTGGTTGTGTTTGTTGATTTGACAAAGTGGTTTGAGCATCATTGTCATCAATTTTATTAATAGTTGGTTGATGTTTAATTAACTCTTTTATAATTTCTGTTTTATGGCTATCAATTACAGGGTCATTGCTTTGAGCGATAATGGTAGGTTGGGCTAAATTTTGATTTAATGTTTTTTCTGTTTTATTAATGGTAATAGTTGATTGATTTTTTTGCTCTTGTTTTGATTGATTATCTTGCTTAAAGCCTCCAAAATAATATGTAGCCACACCAACAGTTACTGCTGCTGTTCCAATTAACAATGCTTTAACTGCTACAGTCATTCCTGTGCTAACAGCTGTTGTTGTTTGAATTCCCTTAGCAATATTATTCCATAATTTTGGATTAACATCTGCTTCAAAGTTTTCAAACTTATCTTTAAACAATTGTTCTATATCTAATTTATCTTTCACTATCTACTAATTTATTTTTTTTCAAAATATCACGCAATAATTTTTTTGCGCGTGAATATTGTGATTTTGATGTGCTTTCTGTAATACCTAATCGCTCAGCAATTTCTTTATGCGAATAACCTTCTATTGCAAAAAGATTAAACACTATTCTATAACCTTCTGGTAAATTATTAATAATTACTAACAAATCTTGTGCGCTTAATTCTGCTATTATATGATTTTTGGTTTCAAGCAAATAATCAACAGTATCAGCATTAACATCTTGTTGGTGTTTTTTATTTTTACGGTACGAATCTAAAGCTGTATTCACAACAATTCTTCTCACCCACCCTTCTAAAGAGCCCTTTTCTTCATACACAGGAATTTTATTAAAAATTTTAATAAATGCATCTTGCATCACATCTTCTGCTTCTTCAACATCTTTTGCATATCGCAAACAAACCCCCATCATTTTACCAGCAAATTTTTCATAGAACGCTTTTTGAGCAAGTATATCACCAGAAGCACACTTTTTTATTAAGTCTTTTTCTGTCATTTTACCATTTCAATTATTAAAACTTAAAAGTAACCAAAAAAGTTGCATCACCTTTAAAAAAAGATTTATTTTAAGTACTTTTATCAATAAAACACCTATTTATGATAAATATACAGATGAAATCTTTACTTATTATTTTCTATTTATTTGTTGTAACAAATTGTTTTTCAATAAATAAAGCTAAAAAGTTTAAATCTGGTATATGGCATGCCGATTTAATTATCTCTAAAAACAATACTATTCCATTTAATTTTTTAATTGATTATAAATCAAAAATTGTTACAATTATTAATGCAGATGAAAAAATAGAACTAAAAACTTTACAATTAAATGGCAATAATTTTTCCCTTAGCTTTCCAATATTCAACTCAGAAATTATTGGTAAAATAGTGTCTAAAAAATTGATTAAAGGTTTTTGGTATAACTATTCTAAGGGTGATGATTATAAAATTCCTTTTGTATCATATTTTAATAATAAAAATAGATTTAGCCAACCTATTTCTAACTCAAAACAGTTTATAGGCAAATGGGAGGTTACTTTTGATTATAATAAGGACAAAGAAAAAGCTATTGGTTTATTTGATTTAAAAAATAACACTATTCATGGTACATTTTTAACCGAAACTGGAGATTATAGATTTTTAGAAGGGGTTTGTTTTAATGATTCTTTAAAACTATCATGCTTTGATGGTAGCCATGCTTTTTTATTTAATGCTAAGCTAAAAAATGATACTTTGTGGGGTGATTTTTATTCCGGAACACACTATCACACCAATTGGTATGCCATTAAAAATCCAAGTTTTGAATTAAGAGATCCTGAAAAACTTACTTATTTAAAAGAGGAAAAACCCTTAGAATTTATAGCTAGAGATTTAAATGATAATGATTATTTATTTCCTAACAATGATACAAAAAACAAAGTGATTTTAGTTCAAATTTTAGGTACTTGGTGTCCTAATTGTTTAGATGAAACCAACTATTTAAAAACATTGCAAAAAAAATATGCTAATGACATTAAAATTATTGGTGTAGGATTTGAAGTTGGTGAAACCAATCAAGATAAGATTAATAAATTAAAGACTTATCAATCTTATTTAAATATTGATTATACCTTATTATTTGGCGGTAATGCTTGTAAACCTTGTGCAGAAGATGTTTTTCCAATGCTTAACGGAATTATGTCTTTTCCAACTTTAATTATTATTGATAAACAAAATAACGTTAGAAAAATACACACTGGTTTTTCTGGTCCAAGCACAGGTAAATATTATACTGATTTTGTTAACCACACCAATCAATTTATTGAAAAACTAATTAAAGAGTAGCCATAATCCTAACAACAAGCAATTTTTTCTACTCTTCTTTGGTGTCTCCCTCCTTCAAATTGTGTGTTTAAAAACACATCAACCATTTCAATTGCTAGTGCTTCAGCGACAAATCTAGCTGGTAAAGCAATTATATTAGCATCATTGTGTAAACGAGCCAATTCAGCAATTTCTTTACACCAACACAAAGCCGACCTTATACCTTGATGTTTATTTACTGTCATATTAATACCATTTCCACTTCCACAAATAACAATACCTTTAACTCCTTGATTTTGTTCAATAAATTCAGCCACAGGATGACCAAAATCTGGATAATCTATACTTTCAGAAGAAAAACAACCAAAATCTTTCATTTCGTATCCTTTTTTACTTAAATATTCAATTAATTTTGACTTTAATTCAAATCCTGCGTGATCACTTCCAATTGGTATTATTTGACTCATTTTAATTAAATTTTTTTATTTTTGTAAAGATACATTTTTTATTTTTTTAGATACAATTTTAACTGTGTATAATTATTAATAACTTTTAAATATTATCAACTAATTTTTTGATTTTCATTAGTTTAAATCGTTTTGTAAATTATTAGCATTTGTTAATAGATGTGTTTACAACCTGTTAGTTACCTGTGTGTAAAAATGAAAACTTTTAATAGTAATTTCCACTATTTTTGACATATGAATAAAATATTTGACAAACCTATGTTGATAACCATTTTTTTTAACACGTGTTTTAAACGCTTTTTTTAATCAAAAAATAATAAATTTGTCAACACATCCCTAAAAAGTAAAAATGTTAATAACTCTGAAATCTTATATAAATAAACGAATTTTTTTACTTTAAAATGTTAATTAACTCTTTAAAAATAATTACATTTATAAAAAACAAATAAAATCAAAAAACTTTTACACATATCAACAGCCCTAATAATAATAATAAATTTTTCTTTTTTAAAAAAACTTTATTTCTTATTTATATTATATAGTGTTGTTGTTTTATTTGGATTTAAACAAAATTTGTATGCCCAAAACACAAATCCTAACGGTTATAATATATTTTATCATTCCAATGGAAAAATAGCCAGTGAAGGTTATTTTAAAGATGGTTTGCCAAACGGAATTTGGAAATCTTATAACAACAAAGGTGTTTTAATTGCCATTGGAAAAAAAAATAATGGTTTGTCTGACAGTACTTGGATATTTTTTAATGATGAAGGTAAACTTAAAAACAAATTTGAATATTTTAATGATAAAAAAAATGGTTGCGCTGTTATTTATGATTCCTTAGAAAATATTAAAGAAGAATTTTTTTACATTGATAATGTCCTTCAAAATGAAAAAATTGAATATTATCCTTCAGGCAAAATTAAATCTATTACTAATTATGTTGATGGCAAAGCATCAGGAACAGCTTTAGAATTTTCTGAAAGCGGTAATATTATTTCAGAAATAGTTTATGATGATGGCTTTTTAAAATCTAAAAAAGAAATTAATAGGTTAGATGAATCAGGTAAAAAAACAGGTTATTGGAGAGAATATTTTCCTAATGGTTCTTTAAAATCTGAAACCAATTATAAAAATGGTGAAGTAGTAGGGTTACAAAAAATATACGATAAAAAAGGTCGTCTTAAAGAATTGAAAAATTATAATATTGTTAAAGGTAAATCAACAGGAGAAGATGTTGAATTAATTCAATTATATAAAGAGTTTTATCCTCATTCTCATCAAGCAAAATTAGTAGGTGGTTTTTTTAATGATATGAAACAAGGTATGTTTCGCGAATATAATTTGCAAGGTGAATTAATTAATGGTTATATTTACAAAAATGATACTGTTATAGCAGAAGGTATGATTTTACCTGATGGAACTTTTGATGGGCATTGGAAATATTATCATTCTAATGGAAATATTAAATCTGAAGGTGATTATATTAATGGTGCTAAAAATGGAATATGGACTTTTTATTATCCTGACGGTAAAAAACAACAAGTTGGTAAATTTAAAAATGAAATTCCTGTAGGCGAATGGAAATGGTTTTATCCAAATGGCAACTTGCGCCGAATTGAATACTACAACAATAAAGGGTTATTAGAAGGACCTCAAATTGAATATGATGAACAAGGTAACGAAATAGCAAAAGGTGATTATTATAATGGCTTAAGAGAGGGTGACTGGTTTTATCATGTTGGAGATTTTAAAGAAGTAGGACAATATACTTTGGGGTATAAAAATGGTGTTTGGAAATCTTATTATAAAAATGGTAAATTGGCTTTTGTTGGTTTATTTGATGAAGGTCAGCCAAAAGGTAAACATATATATTATCATAAAAATGGCGTTAAAAAACAAGTTGGAAAATATCAAGCTGGTATGAAAAATGGCAATTGGAAAACGTTTAATGAAAGTGGAGAAGTAATTGAAATTTTAAAATATAAAAGAGGAATTTTAACACATATTAATGGCGAAAGAGTAAAAAAAGATACAAGTGAATAAAAATAATTTAAAACATATTACTACACTTAATAATAACAATATTTTATATTCATATATTAAAGTGAGTTGGTTTATTATTCCTTTATTATTCCTTCAATTAATAGCTTTTTTATTTAATGTATATCCATTAGAAAAATTTCAACTTATACTAATTTTAATAGGTTTAATAGGTTTAGTTTCATTTAATATATTTAAAAATAACGTTTGGTTTAAATCTAATTTTTATGTTATTCAATCAATATTTTTATATACCCTTATATTTTTTGAATTTTTGTGGTACATCAATCAACCTAGTCCTAGGCAATTAGTTAGTTTTTTATTAGGTGTTACCATTACTGGAATAGCTTTAATTAAACCAAAAAATTCTATTATTTTTTTTATAATTGTAATATTAGGTTTAATAACAACCAATTATATTAATCAATATCCCATTTATCAATACGTAAATTATTTTATTGTTTCAGGTGTTTGTATTGCTGCTTTTAATTATTGGCGGTTTTCTTTAATTAATTATATAAAAATGTCTGAAGAGTCATATAAAAATATGATGAATGATGCTTTGGAATTTATTTTTGTAGTTGATAAAAATGATTATTCAATTATTGAACTTAATGAAACGGCTAAACAATATTATAAAGATATTGAATTAAACAATTTTTTTGATGTAATAAGTATTGAAGAAGAAAAAAAGGACATCAAAAAAATAATAGATAACATTGATAGCATTTTAAAAGTAAAAACAGAAAAAGAATATCAAACCGATAACCCAAATTATTTACCTAAAGAAATATCATTTAGAAAATCTACTTTTTTTAATAAAGAAGTAGTTATTATAACTGCATCTATAATAGAAGAAAGAAAAAAATATCAAAAATTATTAGAAGACTCTAAAGAAAATATAAATACAGTTTTAGAAAATATAAAAGCATTTGTTTACATTGTTTCTTTTCATGATAATGGCGATAGACAAGTTAAATTTTTATCAACCAAAGCCGAAAATATTTTAGAATTACCAATAGATGTTATTATAGATAAATTCAAATCAAATAATATAAAAGATATTGGTTTTGAAGAAGATTTACCATTAATTGAGCATAAATTAAAATTAGCAAATGAAACTTTACAACCCCAAACTTTAGTTTATAGAATTAAAACAAAATCTAAAATAAAATGGGTTGAAGAAAAAATATTTCCTAAAAGAGAAAATAATTGTTACGTGCATTTTAGTATTGTTACTGATATTACCGATAGTAAAGAAAACGAAATTAAATTTTATGAATCAGAACAGAATTATAAACAACTATTTAATCGCAGTTTAGCTGGTATTTATAAAACATCTTTTGAAGGTGACATTTTAGAAGCCAATATAGCATTTGCTAATTTATTAGGGTTTAATTCAGTTGACGAACTTAAAAAACACAACATTAAAGATTTTTACTTAGATAAAAGTCAAAGGGCCTTATATTTGTCCGATTTAAAAAAAGAAAAATACCTTAAAAATCACATTAGTTTTTTAAAAGATTTAAAAGGAAATATAGTGATTGTAAATAATAATGTGTTTATTCAAAAAGAAAACAATAAAGATGTTATTACTGGTACTTTGGTTGACATCACCGAATTACATCAAACCTCTGAATCCTTAAAAGAATCTGAAGAAAAATATAAACTTTTATTTGAGCAATCTACCAACGGAATTATATTGGTAGATTTAGATACAGAATATGTTATTGATGCTAATGATAACGCCATTAGACTATTTAACACTACCAAGGAATATATGTTTAGTGGAGACGTTATATCTATAATAAGTGACTATAATAAACAAGTAATAAATAAATTTTTAAAAGATGATAATTTACTAAATACTGAAATAGAAGTAATTGACGAAAAAACAAATAATATTAAATATTTATCTATATCTAAAGTCAAATTATTTTTTAATAATAAGCGTATTATTCAAGTAATTGTTAATGATATAACAGATCATAAACTTAAAGAGCAATATTTGTTGCAAAATAAAAACACATTTAAAAATGTTGTAGATAGTTCACCAGCATCAATTTTAATTTTTACTAATAACCAATTGGTTTATACTAACCCTTTAGGTGATAAATTATATCATCAATTTTTAAATGATAAAAGCCATCAATTTGATGAAATTTTTGATAAAAAACAATTATTAATTATTAATCAAGTTATTAATGAAGTTAATCAATCAATTAATTCTTATAATGAAATATCATTTAAAGTCAACAATAAAATTCATAGATTTTCACTGCAAGCCGTAAAAGTTACTTTTGAACAAAAAGATTCTGTTTTACTTATTTTTAATGATATTTCTTTAGAAATAGAATATAACATTCAAAAATTAAGGGCTGAGTTAGCTGAAACATTAAATAAAGATTTAGAAAAAGAAATTAAAAAAAGAATAGAAACCGAAAAACAATTAATAGAAAGTAAACAATTTAACGATAATTTATTTGATAGTTCTATTGATATGATTATTGCAACAGATGTAAATAATAACATCACATCTGTAAATAAAGCTGCGCTTAATAGATTTGGATATGCTAAACATCAATTGATAGGTAAAAATATAGATATTATTTACCCAAAAGATTTTAATCCAGATTATATTTTTGAATCTATTTCTAAAACAGATAAATTTGTGGGTGAAGTACAAAATTTAGATAAAAAAGGTCATATTTTTGTATCTTATTTATCTGCCACAACCATTAGAAACGAAAAAGGAGAGATTACAGGTTATATGGGAATATCTAGAGATCTTTCTGAATTAGAAGAAATTAAAAAAATCATCAGCTCCCAATCTTCTTTAATTGATTCTTTATTCCAAAACGATTCAGATATTTTTATTTGGACTTTAAATAAAAACTTAGAATTATCATCATTTAATAAAGGAACTAATACCTATTATAGAAAGTTAAATACAACTACTGATTTACAAATAGGAGAAAACTTTTTAGAACAAATAAAACCTTATATCAGAAAACATCATTTTAGTCAAACAGTTGAGCTTTATCAAAAAGCATTTAAAGGAGAAAAAGTACATTTTGATGCTTTAATGGAAGATGAAAACGGAATTAAACATTGGATTGATGTTTTTATTACACCAGTTATTTTAACTGATGGTACCATTAATGAAATTATTTGTTTAGGTACAGACATCACCCAAAATAAAAAACAAATTAAACTTATTAAAGATAGAGAGTCTAACATTAGAGCAATGGTAAATGCCATACCAGATTTATTGATAAAATTAAATAAAAAAGGTGTGGTAACAGATTATGAAGTTAATTCTAAAGAACAATTAAGAATATTAAAAAGCTTTTATAAAGATGTAGATCATCTAATAGGTAAATCAGTTTCAGATATTTATAAACACTTGCCTCAGTTTTATGAAAAAATTATGAGCTTAATTCATAAAGCCATAAAAAATAACAAAGTTTATACCCAACATTTTGATTATAAATACAGAGGAAAAAAATTGTATTTTGAAGCACGTTATTCTAAAGTTAATGAGGATGAAGTTATTGTTGTAATTAGAAATCAAACAGAAGAAATTGAAAATGAATTAAAATTAAGAGAATCAGTTAAAGAAAAAGAAGTATTATTAAAAGAGGTACATCACCGTGTTAAAAATAACCTTCAAATTATAAATTCAATACTTAATTTACAATCCTCTTATATATCAGATAAAAAAATATTAGACATTATTACAGAATCTCAAAACAGAATTAGGTCAATGTCTTACATCCACGAAAGTTTATACCAAACAGAAAATTTTTCATCTATTAATTTTAAAGGTTATATAGACAACTTAATTACAAATTTGGTGTATTCATATCAAGTAGGGAGCGATTTAAACATTGATAAAAACATTGATGATATAGACCTATCTTTAGACTATGCCATACCTTGTGGTTTAATACTTAATGAATTAATAACAAATGCCTTAAAATACGCTTATGACAATCATCAAAATAAAGGAAAAGTAATCATTAATATTAAAGAAAAATCAAAAAATATAATTGAAATGAATGTTCAAGATTTTGGTAAAGGATTACCAAAAGATTTTGATATTGAAACCACAGAAACATTAGGTTTAAGTTTAGTTCACACTTTAGTTGACCAAATAGATGGTAAACTTTTTATTAAAAATGATGGCGGAACAAATATTTTAATTATATTTGAGGTTAAAGAAATTTAAAAAATGGCAAAAACAAACGTTTTAGTAGTTGAAGATGAGAGTATTGTGTCTAAAGACATACAGTATAGCCTTAAAAAATTAGGTTATAATGTAGTTGGTGCTGCATCTACAGGAGAAAAAGCTTTTGAATTGGCTAAAACTACAAATCCAGACATCATCTTAATGGATATTATGCTTAAAGGTGACATCAATGGTATTCAAACAGCCGAACGTGTTAAAAAAGAATTACACATTCCAGTTATTTATTTAACTGCTTATGCAGATGAAGCAACACTTGCCAAAGCAAAAGTAACAGAACCTTACGGATACATTATAAAACCATTTAAAGAGGTAGATTTACATACTTCTATTGAAATGGCATTGTATAAATTTTCTAAAGAAAAAGAAGTTTTAAATGAAAGAGACTTGTTATATTCTTTAATTGAAAGTAAAGACCAAACAACAGATTTTATTTTCGTGAAATCTAAAAGCCGTTTAGTTAAAATAAATACAAAAGATATTTACTTTGTTGAAGCCTTAAAAGACTATGTGGCAATTAACACCATTGATAGCAGATACACCATTCACTCAACAATGAAAGACATTGTTAAAAAACTACCTCAAGAACAATTCATTAGAGTTCACCGTTCTTACATTGTAAGAGTTGACAAAATTGCTGCCATTGAATATCCAAACTTACAATTAGAAAACAACAAAAAAACCATTCCAATTGGAGGGTCGTTTAGAGAAGACTTAATTAAAAGATTAAATTTAATTTAAGTGTTTTTCAAATATTAACTTAAAGCCACAACTTCTTTAACAACTTCTGGCATATTTTGTTTCAATAATGCTTCAATACCACCTTTTAACGTCTGCGTACTACTAGGACACCCAGCACAAGACCCCTTTAACTCCACAGTAACAACGCCATTTTCAAAACCAATATAATCTATAGCACCACCGTCATTTTCAACAGCAGGTCGTACATATTCATTTAATAAACCAATAATTTGTTCGTCAAACTCGCTAGGCGAAAATTGTTTTTCTGCTTTAACACCTTCTGAATCTTCATTAGTATCACAAACAGGAGCTTTTTTGTTAGGATTCATTATTAAAATTTCCTTGCCATTCATAATCCAATCCCTTACAAACTCTCTTAACTCCATAGCAATAAAATCCCAATCAACATTATTGGTTTTAGTTACTGTTACAAAATTACCTTGTAAAAATACCGCCTCAACAAACGGAAAATTAAATAAAGCCTCTGCCAAAGGAGAATATCCCTTAGCCTCTGCCATACTTTCAAACACAAAATTATCATCACTCATCAATAACATTTTATTCGCCACAAATTTCATTGTTGCAGGATTAGGAGTCATTTCGGCATAAACAGTTACAGGTACTTTAATATTTTCCATTTTTATAAATTTTTTACAAAGATAATTCTTTTTTTTGGACGGCTTAATAGCAAATTAATAAAGATAATTTCAAACTCCCTCAAATTTGGGTATTATCAAATTGAATAATAAGTAGTTTAACAATTTGATTTACTGTGTTTTAATTAAGTTATGATAATGTAGTGGTGAATTTTGCGGCTTAACGGGCTTTCCATTAAAGTTTAAACTAAAAAATAAACAGTTTGTAAAGCATCTAATGTGCTCATAAAATCGCAATTATCTGCTAACAATCTTTAAATTTTTTAGTTTAAAGCTACCATTTCAATCCCTACCGTGTAATGATTTTATCAAATTTAACATTATTTTTATGTTTTAAATTAATGAGCATTTTTTATTTTATTAATATACTTTGTACTTTAGCATACATAAACTAAACAATTGGCACACCG